>JALWQC010000528.1 GCA_027080755.1 Paracoccaceae bacterium | reverse complement strand
GTTCAGCCCCGAGATCGCCCGCCTGACCCGCGCCACGGACTGCGCGGTGATCTTCAGCGGCTCGGGGGCGACCTCGGGGCTGAACCGTCTGGTTTCCCTGCTGGGCGTGAACGAGGCCACCCGCCCCGTTGTTTTCATCGGCCCGTACGAGCATCACTCCAACCTGCTGCCCTGGCGTGAAAGCAAGGCCGAGGTGGTCGAGATCCCCGAGGCCCCCGAAGGCGGGCCGGACCTTGGCGCGCTGGAAGCGGCGCTTGCGGCCCATGCCGATGCGGATCTGAAAATCGGCAGCTTTTCCGCCGCCTCCAATGTCACCGGCATTATCACGGACACCGGCCCCGTTACCCGTTTGCTGAAATCCCGCGGGGCGCTGTCGGTGTGGGACTATGCCGGCGGGGCGCCCTATCTGGCGATCGACATGGGAACCGGCACGGACGCGGCCAAGGATGCGGTGGTGGTTTCGGCGCATAAATTTCCCGGGGGGCCGGGGGCATCGGGCGTGCTGATCGTGCGGGAAGATACGGTGAAGCGCACCACCCCCACATGGCCGGGCGGGGGCACGGTTTCCTTTGTCTCGCCCTGGGATCACGACTATTCCTCCAGTCTGGCCGAGCGGGAAGAGGCCGGAACCCCCAACGTCATCGGGGACATTCGCGCCGCGCTGGCCTTTATGGTCAAGGACGCCATCGGACAGGACAGGATCACCGCGCGCGAGGCGGAGCTGAACAGAATGGCGATTGCCGGACTGGGGGCCAACCCGCAGCTGACCTTGCTGGGGGTGGAACATCCGCACCGTCTGCCGATTTTCTCGTTTCTGGTGAAGGATAGCGCCGGAAATGTGGTGAACGCGCAGGAATTCACACGTTTGCTAAGCGATCGCTACGGGGTGCAGGCGCGCGGGGGCTGCGCCTGTGCCGGCCCCTATGGCCATCGTCTGCTAGGGGTGGACCATGAGACCTCGGACACGCTGCGGTGCGAGGTTCTGGCGGGCAACAGTGACGTCAAGCCGGGCTGGGTGCGCCTGAATTTCAGCTATCTTATCAGCGATGAAACCGCGCAATACATCATCGACAGCGTCAATGCGCTGGTGCGGGAAATCGGTTAACCGGCCTCGTCTATATGGATGCCGGTGCGCCCGTCCGGCAGCAGAAAGACCCCGATCAGCAGAAAGCCGGTGTCTGCGGTTTCAATGCGCTTTTTAAACCAGCGGACATCCTCCGGGGACATATAGCAATAGGGGACATAGACCATATCCTGAAATTCCGCCCGCCGCGCCGGCGTGGTGAAATAGGCGTCCTTCTGGTCGGTGAAGATCGTCTCGTTGGGGGGATCGTCGTATTTGGTGTGATCCGGCCGGTTGTAGCGGTTTACGTTGGCACGGTCCTGTTGCAGAATGGACAGGTAGTTCGTCAGGCGGGTGCCCTTGGAATTGAACAGATCCTGATCGCCAATAACCGTCTGGTAAAAGACAAAGGGCGATACCGTCCAGTGTTGTCCATTTTCGGTCAGCCCGATCTGGTCGTCCATAGAGGCCCCGTATTCAATGCAGGGGTCGGCGGCAGCGATGCTGGCGATACCAAGGGTGGCAAGGGTCAGGGTTGTGTAAAAAAGACGGCGCATGGCAGGGCCTTTCGGGATTTATGCAGGTCTGTAATCAATCAATCTGTCCGCGATTGCAGCACCGATCCAGAAAAAAGTCAACGCAATCCAGGCTGTCAGCGCAAAGGCGGACGTCCCCGTAACCCCGTTTCCGATGGCACAGCCCCCCGCCAGCATCCCGCCAAAGCCCATCAGGGCCGCGCCGCTTAGATAGCGCCGCATGGCAGGGCCGCCTTCAAATCCTTGCAGTTGCAACTCGTGGCTGAAATAGGCTGCTGCGAAAGAGCCAAGGAAAACTCCTGGCACCAGCCCGATGGTGAAATTCAGAACCCGGCTGTTTTCAAGGAAATACATCAGGGTATTGGCCGAAGGGCCGGTGAAGGTGATACTTTCGATCGAGGTCGGCTCAAAGCTGGCCTGTGCCAGCGAATAGGTGGCGAACCAGCCGAGCGCCACGGAAAATCCGACGCCCGAGGCCATGAAAAGGATCATCCAGCCGACCCGGTTTTTATAGGCGACATAGAGGGCATAGATGGCGAAGGCGATGCCCAGCAGGATACCGGTGCTGTGGGGCAGGCCCAGATAGGTCAGCAATTCGATGTTGGTGCCGTTTGGCGTGGTCCAGAGAGCGGCCAGCCAGTCGCGCACCGGCGATAGCCAGCCGTGCAGGCTCATCTGTGCGAAAACGGCGAAGACCAGACCGGAGATCACGGCGCGCAGGTTTCCGGTTGCGGCCAGCACCAGCAGGCGCCCCGAGCAGCCCCGCGCCAGAACCATACCGACCCCGAACATCAAGCCGCCGATTATGGCCCCCGAGATAGAACCGGGAACCGCAAGAATGCGCGCATCGTCCAGCGAGATCAGCCCCAGC
>JALWQC010000527.1 GCA_027080755.1 Paracoccaceae bacterium | reverse complement strand
GGGTTCCACATATTGCAGGGCCATGTCCCAGGGAAAGAAGATCCATGTGTCCTGCGAAACCTCGGTGATAAAGGTCTGCACCATCGGGCGGCCCTTGGGTTTGGCATAAACGGTGGCGATATGGGCCTTGGGGAACATCTCGCGCACCACTTCCAGCGTTTTGCCCGTATCGACCAGATCGTCGATGATCAGCACGCCCTCGCCGTCGCCCATGATGTCCATGTCCGGGGCCTTCAGGACCACGGCGTCGGACTGTTTCTGGTGGTCGTAGGACTTGATGCTGATGGTATCGACGGTGCGGATGTCCAGCTCGCGCGCCACGATCATTGCCGGGGCCATGCCACCGCGGGTGATGGCGATCACGGCCTTCCAGGCGCCGTCGTCGGGGCCTTTGCCGTCCAGTCGCCACGCCAGGGCGCGGCTGTCACGGTGGATCTGGTCCCAGCTGATGTGGAAGCCTTTTTCATGGGGGAGTTTGTCTGTCATTATTTGCGTCCTTGCACAACATCGATATCGGGGGCGTCCTCGGCCTTCATGCCGACAACGTGGTAACCGGCGTCCACATGCAGGTTTTCACCGGTGACGCCGCTGGAAAGATCGGACAACAGATACATCGCGGATTTGCCCACATCCGTTTGCGTCACATTGCGCCGCAGGGGGGAGTTCAGCTCGTTCCACTTCATGATATAGCGGAAATCCCCGATGCCGCTGGCGGCCAGCGTCTTGATCGGGCCGGCGGACAGGGCGTTGACGCGGATATTGCGCGGCCCCAGATCCATCGCCATATATTTGACCGAGGCCTCCAGCCCCGCCTTGGCAACGCCCATGACGTTATAGTGGGGCATGACCTTTTCCGCGCCGTAATAGGTCAGCGTCAGGCAGGAGCCCCCGTCAGGCATCATTTTTTCGGCGCGTTGCACCACGGCGGTAAAGGAATAGACGGAAATATTCATCGTCATGTCGAAATTCTTCATCGTGGTATCAACATAGCGCCCGCGCAACTCCGATTTGTCGGAAAAACCGATGGCATGGACCAGAAAGTCCAGCTTGCCCCATTTTTCTTCCAGCGCGGCAAAGACGGAATCCATCGATTCCTCGTCCGTAACATCGCATTCCAGAACGATGTCGCTGTCCACCTTTGCAGCCAGCGGCAGCACGCGTTTTCCCAGTGCCTCGCCCTGATAGGTAAAGGCCAGCTCGGCCCCCTGTTCGTGGCATGCCTGCGCAATACCCCATGCGATAGATTTGTCGTTGGCCACGCCCATAATCAGGCCGCGTTTGCCCTGCATCAGTCCCGAACCCATTGCTTACCCCTTGTCCAAATTTCTTTGGGGTGGTTTAAGCTAAACGGGGCCGGTCTTCAAGGTTGGCATTTATAAGGAGCGCGCGATGACACAGAATGCAAAACGCAGCGGAATTTTCGCCGGCGACGATCCCTTTGTCCTTGCCCGCAGCTGGCTGGCCGAGGCCGAAAAGACCGAGCCGAACGACCCCAACGCGATCGCGCTGGCAACGGTGGACGCGGCGGGCATGCCCGATGTGCGCATGGTTTTGCTGAAGGAAATAGAGGACGACGCCTTTGTCTTTTACACCAATTACACCAGCGTCAAGGCACAGGAAATAGAGGCCACCGGCAAGGCCGCTTTTGTCATGCACTGGAAATCCCTGCGCCGCCAGATCCGGGTGCGCGGGACGGTCACGCGCGAGGATGGGGAAAAGGCGGACGCCTATTATGATTCCCGGTCCCTGCCCAGCCGTCTGGGGGCCTGGGCCTCGCACCAGTCGCAGCCGCTGGGATCCCGCGCAGAGCTGATGGCAGAGGTGGCGAAAGTCACCGCCGCCAAGGGCCTGCATCCTGCCCGCCCGCCGTTCTGGGGCGGCTACCGCATCCATCCGGTGGAAATAGAGTTCTGGGCCGACGGCGCGCACCGCCTGCACGACCGGTTCCGCTGGCGCAAGAACGGCGAAAGCTGGGATATTTTGCGCCTGCAACCCTGATGCGAGGCGGTTTTTCGGATATATCTTCGCTGTAGGTGTTAATAATTTGTAAAACTTGTGGTATTTTTCTGTAAGTATCTTGCCAATAAATGGTATTTCTTTAATATCCCTGTTGTCTGGGGACTGATAAAATGAACATGGGTTTGCCTGTTTTGGCATTACTACATGTCGGAAAGTGGAAACGGATTGATGATTAAGGGGCAGGTCAAATGGTTTGACGCTGCAAAGGGGTTCGGCTTCGTCATCAGTGATGAAGTAGACGGGGACATCCTGTTGCACGCAAACGTATTGCGCAATTTCGGACGCAGCTCGATTGCCGAGGGGTCACCTATCGTGATCGACGTCCAGCAGACCGAACGGGGGCAGCAGGCCTCGCTTATCCATGAAATCGGGGTGCCGGAAATAGAGCCGGACGAGGCCGAGGAAGGCCCGGCCATTCCCATGCCCGAGGTGCCGGCCGATGTGCCGTTGCAGCC
>JALWQC010000526.1 GCA_027080755.1 Paracoccaceae bacterium | reverse complement strand
ATTTGAAGCTGCGCCCCATCAGGCGCACGTCATTGGCCAGCAGCGCCGAGGCCAGCGTATCCCCCGGGTGGCCGGTATAGCACTGCCCGTCGAAGGTGAAGGGGATCGACACATTCCGGTCGATCATCCCGCCTTTGGCCAGCCGGCTCATGTGCGGGCCTCGCGGGCAAGACGGACCTGTTTGATGTCATGGGTGGTGACATTGCGCACAACATAGAGCCACGCGCGACAGCCCATGCTGTGCTGCCAGAGTTCCGCGTTATCGCCGGCGGAGTTTTCGCGGCTGTATATATAGTCGGTAAAAGCGGCGGGGTTTTCGGGGCGTTCCAGCAGGCTGGCTGCGCCGAGGTAGTCGAACTCGCGGCTGTCACGTTCACCACAATGGGGGCAGGTTATACGCATGGTTTCCCCTTCTAATGCCGGTTCGGGCGGGGGCCTGTGCCCTCGTCATCCAGAAGATGCCCGGTTTCAAAACGGTTCAGACGGAATTTGGCGGCATAATCCGCGTGCTGCCCCGTGGCCATCAGATGCGCAAACGCCGCCCCCGAGGCCGGAGTCGCCTTGAACCCGCCATAGCACCAGCCCCCGTTCAGGAACAGACCGTCCACGGGGGTGGTGTCGATAATCGGCGCGCCGTCCATCGACATATCCATAATGCCGCCCCAGCTGCGCAACTGGCGCGCGCGGCCCAGCATCGGCATCAGGGCCATGCCGGCCTCGGCCACATGTTCGACCATGGGCAGGTTGCCGCGTTGCGAATAGCTGTTGTAGCCGTCGATATCGCCGCCATAGACCAGCCCGCCCTTGTCCGACTGGCTGATATAGAAATGCCCCATACCAAAGGAAATCACCGTGTTGATCAGGGGTTTGAGCCCCTCGGTCACAAAGGCCTGCAGGACGTGGCTTTCGATCGGCAGGCGCATCCCCGCCATTTCGGCCAGTTGCGAGCTGCGCCCCGCCACCGCCATCCCGACCTTGCCCGCACCGATATACCCGCGCGAGGTTTCCACCCCCTTGATAGCCCCGTTTTCAATCCTGAAGCCCGTGACCTCGCAATTCTGGATCAGATCGACGCCGTGCAGATCCGCCCCGCGCGCATAGCCCCAGGCCACCGCATCGTGGCGCGCCGTGCCGCCGGTGCGTTGCAGCAGCCCGCCCTTGACCGGGAAACGCCCGTTGTCGAAATCCAGATAGGGGGTAAAGGCGCGCAGCTCGTCCAAACCCATCAGCACCGCGTCGTCGCCGGTTGCCAGATTGGCATTGCCCCGCCGCGCCAGCGCCTCCATCTGCCCGTCGGAATGGCCCAGCATCAGCACCCCGCGTTGCGACAGCATGACGTTATAGTTCAGCTCCTGCGACAGGGTTTCCCACATTTCCAGCGATTTGGAATAGAACTCCAGATTGCCGTCCAGCAGGTAGTTGGCGCGCACAACGGTGGTGTTGCGCCCGACATTGCCCCCGCCAAGATAGCCCTTTTCCAGCACCGCGATATTCTGCACGCCATAGGTTTTCGCCAGATAATAGGCCGTGGCCAGCCCGTGCCCGCCGCCGCCGACAATCACCACGTCGTAAGCCTTCTTCGGCTCCGGGTTTCGCCAGACCGGTTTCCAGCCTGTGTTCCCCGTCAGGGCGTTTTTCAAAACCTGAAACGCAGAATAGCGCACGCGTTGCCTCCTGTAGTATGGCGACAGGAAAGCGGGCTTCGCGCCGGATTGCAAGGAGAATCGCACGCCTTGCGCCCTGCCCCCGTCTGCCCTATAGAACCGCCATATCCTATTTTTGCGACGAGAGTGCCAATATGCCCAAAATCAACGGTAACGAAATCCGCCCCGGTAACATTCTGGAACACAACGGCGGCCTGTGGGTCGCGGTCAAGGTCAGCCATGTGAAACCCGGCAAGGGCGGGGCGTTTGCGCAGGTGGAAATGAAAAACCTGCGCAACGGTTCGAAGCTGAACGAACGTTTCCGCGCCGCCGACAAGGTGGAAAAGGTGCGTCTGGACCAGAAGTCGCAGCAGTTCCTGTATGAAACCGACGGCATGCTGGTGTTCATGGATCTGGAAACCTATGAACAGATCGAACTGCCGGCCGATATTCTGGGCGAACGGCGCCCCTTCCTGCAGGACGGCATGACCGTGCAGATCGAATATTATGAATCCGAGGCCCTGAGCGCCGCCCTGCCCGCCCGCGTCACCTGCAAGATCGCCGAGACCGAGCCGGCCGTCAAAGGCCAGACCGCCGCCAACAGCTTCAAGCCCGCCATTCTGGACAACGGCGTGCGCGTCATGGTGCCGCCTTTCGTCGGGCAGGACGAGGATATCGTCGTTTCAACCGAAACCATGGAATACGTCGAGCGCGCCTGAGCCGCTTTAGGAAAGACTGAACAATGAACAACGCCTCTGCCAATCTTAATGTTATGGTCAAAGCCGCCCGCAAGGCCGGCCGCAGCCTGATCCGCGACTTCGGCGAGGTCGAGAAC
>JALWQC010000525.1 GCA_027080755.1 Paracoccaceae bacterium | reverse complement strand
GTTTACATCCGACAGCATCGACATGCCGGCGGCGACGACCATGCCGAACATCACGATAACCCCGCCGCCCAGAACTTCGATGGGAATGGTGCGGATGATCGCGCCCACCTTGGGCACCAGACCGCACAGGATCAGGAACAGCGCGCCGATGGTCACCACATGGCGGCTCATCACGCCGGTCATGGCGATCAGACCGACATTCTGGCTGAACGAGGTGTTGGGCAGCCCGCCAAACAGCGCCGCCACGGCCGAGCCGAGACCGTCGGCAAAGGTCGCGCCGGTGATCTCGCGGTTTGTGGCCTCGCGTCCGGCTCCGCCCTTGGTGGTGGCGTTGGTGTCGCCCACGGTTTCAATGGCCGAAACGATGGCGATCATGGCCACGGGGATCACCGCGCCCCATTTGATTTCAAAGCCGTAGGGCATGAATTTGGGCAGGGACAGGGGCGGCTTGCTGGAAATGGCCTCGGCCACTTTGCCAAGATCGACAAGCCCGGTGGCAATCCCCACCACATAGCCCGCCAGCAGCCCGATCAGGATCGCGGCGGAACTGAGTGTGCCCTTGGTATAGAATTTGAACCCGAGCGCGACAACAATCACCGTCAGCGCCGGCCCCCAATGGGCGAGCGAGCCGAAGCTCTCGGCCTCCATCTGGAACTTGGCGGCACCGCCGGCGGCGTATTTGATACCGACGGGGATCAGGCTAAGCCCGATGGTCAGGATCACAAGGCCGGTGACGATGGGCGGGAACAGAAAGCGGATTTTCCCGATCACCGTGCCCAGCAGAAAATGGAAGATGCCGGCAACAACGATAGAGCCCATCAGCGCCGCCATGCCGTATTCCTTGACGACGATGATCATCACCGTAACAAAGGCAAAGCTGGTGCCCTGCATGATCGGCAGGCGCGCCCCGACCGGCCCGAAGCCGATGGTCTGGAACAGGGTCGCCACTCCGGCAAACAGCATCGCCATTTGCACCAGATAGGTCATATCCGCCCCGCCAAAGGCATAGCCCGCGGCTCCGGCGATAATGATGGACGGCGTGACGTTGGAGGCAAACATCGCCAGCACATGCTGCAGACCAAGCGCAAGCGTCTGGTGCATGGGTGGCGTGTAATTGGGGTCGCTATAGGCGCCCTTCGATAGGTCGGTCATGGATACTCTCCCGTTGGTCGTTATTTTTATCGGCGGAGTTTCGCCCGAAACGCGGGGGGAGTATCTAGATCATATTTTGAAGGTGTTTATATAAAATCCGAACAGTCATCTATGTATTGTGGGTATTGGCGCTACGATCCACTATGGCTTGTCTTTTCCGTCCCCACCGGCACCGGCCGGTCGCGTAAATAGCGCGGCATGTTTTTTTCCAGATTGCTGTAGGTGCCGCAGACCACATCCCTGGCCGGACAGACGCTTGCGGCAAAGCTTTGCAAGGCGCGCCAGTAGGCCCCGTTTTTCCACAGGGAAAAATGGTGGCCGATGTGCATGGGGGCGCGGCTGCCGGTGTAATTGTGGTTGAAATAGCGCACATAGGCGTTCTGCATCTGCGTTTGCGGGTCCGAGCCGGTGGCATTGTTCAGCACCAGAAAATTATAGTCCATCGACAGCACACTGCCCTTGGACAGCGGCAGCGAGGCCAGCGGGAAATTCCACAGCCCCTCGGCCCCGACTGCCGGCCAGTAATCGCGGCTGTTGGTGCGGCTGGTGTCATAGCTGTAGCCCATCGTCGCCAGCGCCCGCCGTCCGGCCGGAGTGGAAATCAGCAACGGCGCACGAAACCCGGTGATAGAGCCGACAATACGCCGCCATTCGCGCGGGTTGCTGTCGGGGATGCCGTTGATGCGGTGGGTGTTGGCCATGATGTCCTGAAACTGCTTCAGCTCGTCGATCCATTCGTCCTCGCTCCAGTTCGTCGCGTCCCAGTGGCCGTTGGCATGCGAGGCGATTTCGTGCCCCTCGCGATAGGCGCGGCGCACAAAAGCGATGCGCGCGGCGACCTCTTCCACACTGCCGCCAAACCCGATGTCGGAACGTCCGGCCCTGTGGCGCGGCCCCTTGTAATAGCCGGCGTATTCATCGGCGATGAAATTGGGGCCGGAAACGAAAAACGTGAAATGCACGTCGTTTTCCCTGGCGAAATCCAGCGTCTCCTGCCACATCCGCAAGGATTTGGAGCCGTCAAAGGCAAAGGCGATATATTGCGGTGCAACCCCCGCCAGGGCCGGCAGCAGGGACAGTAGCCAGAACACAAGGGCCGGTAGTAATTTCGGTATCACAGTCAATTCCACTTATAAATTGTGCATAATATACGCCGCTTTTGCGCCAACGCCAAAAGAATATCCCGCAAATGGCCTTTTTTATGCCACCGGACCTTCCCAAACGGCCCTTGTTTGCATAGGTTCGCGGGAATTCCGGACAAAGAGGTGTGTCATGGCCGAAGATTTCCAGAAGATGGATGAAAAGGACGACCTCTACGCGATCAATCGCGATA
>JALWQC010000524.1 GCA_027080755.1 Paracoccaceae bacterium | reverse complement strand
CAAGGTGATCACGCTGGACACCGCCCTTGACGGCATCGGCATCCCGCTGCATCCGGGCGCCGAGCGTTTCTACCGCGAAGCCGGCCTGATCAAGTAACCGGCCCGATCACAGACCGGCCCCGGATACCTGCGTGTGTCCGGGGCCTTTTCATATAGATATTTCCCCGAATTTCCGCAGCAGGACATGCCATGACCCCGACCTCTCCGCCCCCGCTGGAAACCGACGCCGACACCCATCTCACCCCCGAGATGCTGGCCGAGCTGGAACGCAAATACGACCCCGAGACCGCCTTTCGGGCCACCGGCCCCGGGCTGGGCAGGGTGATCTCATTTCTGCTGGTCTCTATGGCCGCCTACCAATTCTATGCCGCCGGTTTCGGCCTGATCCGCGAACAGTTGCACCGCGGGATCTATCTGGCCTTTGTGCTGGGGCTGGTGTTTTTGCTGTTTTCCTGGCGGCGCACCGACCACACCGACGTGGCCCCGCCCGCCTGGTATCGTATCAGCGGGGTGAATATCCTCGACATTGTCTTTGCCGTGCTGGCCGTGACGGCCGCGCTGTATCTGCCCCTGCTCCCGCCCGAGATCGTGGCCGAGCGCGTCGGCAACCCCTCGGGGTTCGACGTCTTTATGGGCACCGCACTGCTGATCCTGACGCTGGAGGCCACACGCCGTTCCGTCGGCATCACCCTGCCTGCAATCGCCGGCCTGTTCATCCTGTTCGCCATCTTCGGCCCCGCCATGCCCGGGCCGCTGAAACACGGCGGCACCAGCTGGCTGGGGCTGATCAACCACCTTTATATGACCAATCAGGGCATCTACGGGGTCGCGATCGGGGTCATGGCGAAATATGTGTTCCTGTTCATCGTCTTCGGCGTTCTGGCCACGCGCATCGGGCTGGGGCAGCTGTTTATCGATCTGGCCATGCTGATTGCCGGCCGCTATGCCGGCGGACCGGCCAAGGTGGCGATTTTTTCCTCGGCCTTTATGGGCACGATTTCGGGGTCGAGCATCGCCAACACCGTGACCACCGGCTCGCTGACCATTCCGGCGATGAAGCGCACCGGCTATCCGGCGCATTTTGCCGGCGCGGTAGAGGCGACCTCCTCCACCGGGGGGCAGATCACGCCGCCGATCATGGGGGCCGCGGCCTTTATCATGGTGGAATATCTGGAAATCCCGCTGCGCGACGTGCTGGCGGCGGCGCTGTTTCCGGCGCTACTGCACTATTTCGGCATCTTCATCATGGTGCATCTGGAGGCCAAGAAGCTCGGCCTGCGGGGCTTGCGCGCCGATGAACTGCCCCGCGCCTGGCGTGTCGTGCGCGAGGGCTGGCTGTCCGTCATCCCCCTTGTCCTTCTTGTCTACCTGATCCTGTCGGGGCGCACACCGGATTTCGCCGCCGTCTACGGCATCATCGCCTGCGTCGTCGTCGGGGTCCTGAACAAGGTCAACCGCCTGACCCTGCCCGACCTGTGGGACGCGCTGGCAACGGGGGCCAAGAACACCCTCGCCGTCGGCGCGGCGGCGGCGGCCGTGGGCGTGGTTGTCGGGGTTGTCACCCTGACCGGCGTCGGCTTTCGTCTGGGCTTTGTGGTTGTGCAGACGGCCAATGATCTGGGCGGGTTCTTCTCGTCCCTCTGGGCCTTCGACTATTTCAGCATCGAACAATGGGCGCTGTTCTTCTCGCTGCTGCTGATCGCGATTGCCTGTATCCTGATGGGGGCCGGTATTCCGACCACGGCGACCTATATCATCCTGGTATCGGTGGCCGCGCCGGCGCTGGCCATGTTGCAGGTGCAGCCGCTGGTGGCACATTTCTTCGTGTTCTACTACGGGGTGCTGGCCGATATCACGCCACCGGTGGCACTGGCGGCCTATGCGGCGGCGGGGATTGCTGGCTCCAACCCGTTCAAGACCGGCAACACCGCCTTCCGGCTGGGCATTGCCAAGGCGCTGGTGCCGTTTGTCTTTGTCTATTCGCCCTCGCTGCTGCTGGTGGCAAACGGGTTCAGCTGGGACATGTTCGCCATTACCCTTGTCGGCGCCATGCTGGGCATCGGCACGATCGGGGCGGCGTTCTCGGGGTTCCTGCTGGCGCCGCTGTCGATGGTGCAACGGGTGTGGATCGGCCTTGTGGCGCTGCTGTTTATCGCCCCGGGCCTAAGCAGCATGGCCGCCGGTGCGGTGCTGATGGCGCCGGTCCTGGTCCTGCAATGGCGCGACAGGGCCCGCCTGCGCACGGCCTGAGCCCCTGCCCCCTGCCCTGCATGTCCGAACGGGCGTGCAGGGCCGCTTTGGCACATACACAACGAAAAAAGCCGCCGGAAATTCCGACGGCTTTTTATGTAGGGGTAAAGGGGCGATCTACTTGATCTTGCCCTCTTTGTATTCGACGTGCTTGCGCACAACCGGATCGTATTTCATCTTGACCATTTTTTCGGTCATGGTGCGGGAATTCTTCTTGGTCACGTAAAAGTGGCCGGT
>JALWQC010000523.1 GCA_027080755.1 Paracoccaceae bacterium | reverse complement strand
GGTTTTCTTTGTCATTTCCGGTTTCACAATCGCGAAAACCTTTACGGATTCCCCCTCCTACGGGCATTTTCTGACCCGCAGGCTGTTTCGTATCACGCCGCTGTATTATGCCTGCCTGTTTGCAGGGGTCGTGCTGTATTCAACGGGCCAGATTTCCCCCTCGAAATGGCTGGAGGAATTTGGCGGGCAGGTCGGTTTTTACAATATCGCGATGCACCTGTCCTTCCTCAGCTTTCTGGATTACAGGATTGCCGATTCCATTCTAAGCGTCGAATGGAGCATCCCGATAGAGGTGTTCTGGTATCTTCTGTTGCCGCTGTTTCTGGCCCGTCTCGGAACGGCGTCCGGCTTTGCCACCGTATTTGCGGGCCTTCTTTTTCTGGATGTCCTGTATAATATTGCCGCTATTCTATATTTTAAGGAAAACAGCGTTTATGTGCTTTGGTGGACGCCGATTCCGTATTTCTTCTACTTTCTTGCCGGTGCGGGCGCGTATTTCCTTCGTGGAACAGGTCTGGAAATCCGGCAGGGGCACAGACGGCTGGCCGTATATCTGGCGATATTTCTATTCGGCTACGTTGTGTTTTTCCGGCCCGTTTTCCTGTCGGTTTCCGGGCCGGCCGGCATTACATTTGACGCAATCCCCCTGGTGGCGGGGTTTGCCGTTTTTGTAATGCTGGCGGCGTTTCGCGAAGAAACCTTTCCGCTGTTGCGAAGGCTTTTGACAGGGAAGCCGGCGCTGTTGCTCGGCTCTGTCAGCTATAGCATATACCTGACCCATTTTCTTGTCGTGTCCGCCCTGAAACAGCATTTCCCCGTTTGGGAAAACGGCGGGGTCTGGCTGTTTGTCCTTGCGCTGGGGCTGTCCGTGGGTATTTCGCTTGTCACATACCGCCTGATAGAGCAGCCGACAAACCGCCTCGGGCGGCGGGTGGCGGACCGGTATTTCGGGGTGGGTGACGCGGCTCCCGCCCCTAATCGTCCATCTTCAGCGCGTTGATAAAGGCCTGTTGCGGGATGTCTACCTTGCCGAACTGGCGCATCTTTTTCTTGCCCTTTTTCTGCTTGTCCAGCAGCTTGCGTTTGCGGGTCATGTCGCCACCGTAGCACTTGGCGGTTACGTCCTTGCGCAGGGCAGAGATGGTTTCGCGCGCGATGATACGTCCGCCGATGGCGGCCTGGATCGGCACTTTGAACATGTGCTGGGGGATCAGTTCCTTCAGCTTGGCGCACATGGCGCGGCCGCGGGCCTCGGCCCTTGCACGGTGGACCATGGTGGACAGGGCATCCACCGGTTCGTCGTTCACCAGAATCTGCATCTTGACCAGCTGGTCCTCGCGGTAGCCATACATCTGGTAGTCGAAAGAGGCATAGCCCTTGGTCACCGATTTCAGCCGGTCGTAAAAGTCGAACACCACCTCGTTCAGGGGCAGGTCATAGACCACCATCGCGCGGCTGCCGGCATAAGTCAGGTCCAGCTGGATCCCGCGCCGGTCCTGACACAGTTTCAGCACATCGCCAAGGTAGTCGTCCGGCACAAGGATCGTGGCCTTGATGCGCGGTTCCTCGATATGGTCGATCAGGGTGGGGTCGGGCATGTCGGCGGGGTTGTGCAATTCCTGCACCGTGCCGTCGCGCATGTGGATATGGTAAACCACGCTGGGGGCGGTGGTGATCAGGTCGATGTCGTATTCGCGCTCGATCCGGTCGCGGATCACCTCCATGTGCAACAGCCCGAGGAAGCCGCAGCGGAACCCGAAGCCAAGCGCGGCCGAGGTTTCCATTTCATAGGAAAAGCTCGCGTCGTTCAGCGCCAGCTTGCCGATCGCCTCGCGCATGTCCTCGAATTCCGAGGAATCGACGGGAAACAACCCGCAGAACACCACCGGCTGCGCGGGGGCAAAGCCGGGCAGGGCCTCTTCGCAGCCCTTTTTCTCGTGGGTGATCGTGTCACCGACCCGCGTGTCGCGCACCTGTTTGATGCTGGCGGTCAGGAAGCCCAGCTCGCCCGGGCCGAGGCTGTCAATCGTCGTCATTTCCGGTTTGAACACGCCGATGCGGTCTACGGGATAGACGGCATCGGTGTGCATCATGCGAATGCGGTCCCCCTTTTTCAGGCGCCCGTCGATGACACGGATCAGCACGACAACGCCCAGATAGGCGTCATACCAGCTGTCCACCAGCATGGCCTTCAGCGGGGCGTTTTCATCCCCCGTGGGGGGCGGCAGACGGGTTACGATGGCCTCCAGCACGTCGGGGATGCCAAGGCCGGTTTTGGCGGAGATCATCACCGCGTCGCTGGCGTCGATGCCGATGACATCTTCAATCTGTTCGGCGACGCGCTCGGGCTCGGCCGCGGGCAGGTCGATCTTGTTCAGCACGGGGACGATCTCGTGGTCGGCTTCGATGGCGTGATAGACATTGGCGAGGGTCTGCGCCTCTACCCCCTGGCTGGCATCCACAACCAGAAGCGAGCCTTCAACCGCCCGCATGG
>JALWQC010000522.1:1910-9961 GCA_027080755.1 Paracoccaceae bacterium | reverse complement strand
GTCCCGACCCCGCCAACCCCGCCCAGCGCGCCGGAAAATATCGACGAGATTGAACAGGACGTCACGGAAACCGACACCTGCAAGGGCAGCGCACAATCGGGCAACGCCCCCACCATCAGCGCCCGTGATTTCGAGCGGGCACAAGCCGCGGTAGAGGCCGGCTATGCCAAACCGCTGGATGCGATCTGGACGGATTTCACCAAAAACTACCACGGCAAAGTGGTCGGGATCGAATTCACCGGCTACAAATGGCGACCGCGATTCCGCTTCAGGGCGATTTCGGCCAGCGGGCGGCTTGAAACGGTGATCGTCTCGGCCAGAACCGGCAAGATAGAAAAAATCGTAGGCTGCTGATGCGTATTCTGATTGTCGAGGACGAGGGGAAGATCGCAACCTCTATCAAGGAGGCTCTGGAGAACTCCGGTTTTGTCCCCGAAATCGCCACGGATGGCGAAGATGCGTGGTTTCGCGGCGGAACCGAGGATTACGCCGCCGCCATTCTGGACATCGGCCTGCCGAAGCTGGACGGGCTTAGCGTTCTGCGTAACTGGCGCAACGAACAGGTCAACATGCCGGTGATCCTGCTGACGGCCAAGGGCAGCTGGGCCGAACGGGTGGACGGAATCGATGCCGGGGCCGACGACTATCTTGTGAAACCCTTCCACATGGAAGAACTGATCGCCCGCCTGCGTGCGCTTTTGCGCCGCTCGGGGGTGGAAAAACAGACCCGCCTGCATGCGGGGGATCTGGTGCTGGACACCAAACAGATGCGGGTTCTGGTGGACGGCAATCCGGTCAATGTCACCCCGCTGGAATTCCGTCTGCTGAACTATCTGATGCACCAGCGCGGGCGAGTTGTGTCGCAGGAAGAGCTGGCCAGCAACATCTATTATCAGGATCAGGAACCCGACAGCAACGCGGTAGAGGTCCTGCTGGGCCGCCTGCGCCGCAAGCTGAAAACCGACATCATCCAGACGCGCCGCGGCTTTGGCTATATTATCGGGGACGGGGAATGAAATCCTCGCTTGCGGTCCGGCTGCTGTTGCTGTCGCTGGTGACGATTGCCCGGACCCTCGGGACAACAGCACTTGTCCTCAATTCGCTGTTTTACAATTATTTCGAGGACCGCATCTATTCCGAGCTGAACCAGTATCTGAAACAGGTCACGGCCAATATCCTGATCGACGACGACGGCAACGTGCAGGTAAAGGACCTGCCCGACCCGCGTTTCAACCTGCCTTTCAGCGGGCTTTACTGGCAGGTGACGGAACAGGGCCACCCCGATGTGCTGTCCCGTTCACTGTGGGGGCGCGCCATTGATATGCCTGTGGCCGGGCAACCCGGGCAGGAAATCCGCGCCGCGGTCAATTCCTACGGCGGGGTGCCCTTGCTGGCGCTTGGCTGGACGATCCTGCTGGGCGATCCGCCGGACCAGCGCACCGTCAACCTGAGTGTCGCCATTGACCAGTCCGAGGTCATCTCGGCCGCCAGCCGCTTTCGCACCACCTTTTTGCAATGGCTGTCCCTGATTTTTCTGGCGCTGGTGCTGGCCTCGTGGATGCAGGTGCGCCTTGGTCTGGCACCGCTGGAATCCATCCGGCGCAAGGTGGAACTGGTGCGCGCAGGGATATCGAAACGTCTGGCCGGCCCCTTCCCGCGCGAGGTGCAGCCCCTTGCCAACGAGGTGAACGAGCTGCTGGACCTGCACGAAACCTCCCTCGAAAGCGCCCGCGCCCGCGCCAGCGATCTGGCGCACGGGCTGAAAACGCCGCTGACGGTCATGCTGACACTGGCGCGGGATTTGCGGGCCAAAGGGCAGAATGAAACCGCGCAGGAAATAGAGGAACAGGTCGAATCCATGCGCCACTACATCGAACGGGAACTGGCCCGCACCCGCACGCGCCCCCCCTCGGGGCAGGGTGCGCCGGCGGGCAAGGTCGTTCACAAAATGGTAGCGGCCATCCGCAAATTTCCCCGCGAAACCCCGCTGGAATGGCATGTGGATATCCCCGGGGATCTGGTCACCCCCTTTGACGAACACGACCTGTCCGAGCTGCTGGGCAACACGCTGGACAACGCCCGCAAATGGGCCCGCCATCAGGTATTTGTCAGGGGCTACCACAAGGACGGCGAAAGCTGTCTGGAGGTCTCCGACGATGGCCCGGGGGTCCCCGAGGACATGTATCAGGCCGTCCTGACCCGTGGCGAACGGCTGGATCCGCGCGTTCAGGGGCAGGGGCTGGGGCTGGCGATCTGTGTCGATCTGGCCGAATCCTGCGGCGCCGGAATCGCGCTTTCGCGCTCGGATCACGGGGGGCTGTCGGTCAAAATCTGCTGGCCTGCGAAAAATTAACCTGTTACCCCACGTCCGTTTTATGGCATAGAACGGCTTTATTGCAGGTAATCAGGAGCGGTTTTGTGAAAATCACCATGATAGGGGCCGGATATGTCGGGCTGGTGTCGGGCGTCTGTTTTTCGGATTTCGGGCACGAGGTAATCTGCGTCGAAAAGGACCGGAACAAACTGGCGCAATTGCAGGCCGGCGAGGTTCCCATCTATGAACCCGGTCTGAAATCCCTGATGACCCGCAATATCGCCGAGGGACGCCTGACCTTCAGCGACGATCTGGAAACCGCGATGGACGGATCCGATGCGGTGTTTATTGCCGTCGGCACCCCGTCGCGGCGCGGGGACGGCTTTGCCGATCTGACCTATGTCTACGACACGGCCCGCGAAATCGGGCAGAAACTGAAAACCCCGACCGTGGTGGTGACAAAATCCACCGTTCCCGTCGGCACCAACCGCGAGGTGCAGCGCATCATCGCCGCCTGCAATCCGGCGACGGAATTCGCCGTGGCCTCCAACCCCGAATTCCTGCGCGAAGGCTCCGCAATAGAGGATTTCATGCGCCCGAACCGGGTTGTTGTCGGCGTCGAGGATCCGCAGGCCGAAACCGTCCTGCGCCAGATTTACCGCCCGCTGTCCCTGCGCGAGACCCCCCTGCTGGTTACCGGTCTGGAAACGGCGGAAATCATAAAATACGCCGCCAATGCCTTTCTGGCGACGAAGATCACCTTTATCAACGAAATCGCCGACCTGTGCGAAAAAACCGGCGGGGACGTGCAGCAGGTGGCCAAGGGAATCGGGCTGGATGCGCGGATCGGCGGGAAATTCCTGCATGCGGGGCCGGGATACGGCGGCAGTTGCTTTCCCAAGGATACGCAGGCGCTGGTGCAGACAGGGCAACAGCACGGCGCGCCGCAGCGCATTGTCGAAACGGTTGTGGCCGTAAATGCCGCCCGAAAATCCGCCATGACCGAAAAGATCATTGCGGCCTGTGGCGGCGATGTGGCCGGCAAGCGGATCGCGGTTCTGGGGGTGACATTCAAGCCGAACACCGACGACATGCGCGACGCGCCCAGCCTTGTGATCCTGCCCGAACTGATGGCGGCAGGGGCCGAAATCACCGCCACGGACCCCGAGGCAGGGGCCGAGGCCGTGCAACTTTTGCCGGGTGTTGACTGGGCCAAAGACGCCTATGCTGCCGCCGAGGGGGCGGATGCGCTGGTGATCATCACGGAATGGAACACCTTCCGCGGGCTGGATCTGCCCCGCATTGCCGGCCTGCTGAAATCACCGGTATTTATCGACCTGCGCAACATCTATCCCGTGGACGAGGTGCAGGACGCCGGCCTGATTCACACCGGTATCGGCAAGGGCGGGGCCGGCTAACAAAAACGGCGCCACGCGGGCGCCGTTTGTTTGATATATCAACCGGATCAGTTGCCGGAATTCGCGGCGGCTGCGGCTGCGGCGGCGGCCTCTTCTTCCGTGGCGCGCTGGCCGTTTACCCAGAAGCCGTCGTATTCCTCGCCCGTGGCGTATTTCATCACACCGCGGCCCTGACGCTGGCCCTTGCTGAAGAAGCCTTCGTAAACATCGCCGTTGGGATATTTGGCAACCCCTTTGCCGTCGATCTCGCCGGCGACCCAGCTGCCGGAATATTCAAAGCCGTCAGCCATTGTGATCGTGCCCTGCCCCTCGCGCTGGCCATTGACGAAACCGCCGGTATAGATCGTGCCGTCCGCATAGGTGGCAACCCCCTGCCCGTCGCGCAGCCCGTTTTTCCAGTCACCGGTATACTGATACCCGTCCTGATAAATCATCGTGCCTTTGCCGTCGTTCTTGGCATTGGTGAAGTGGCCCTTGTAGACCAGACCGTTGCCGTAGCGGGCCTCGCCCTCGCCATCGATCACGCCGTTGACCCATTCCCCTTCATAGGAACTGCCGTCGGGATAGGTGATCTTGCCGATACCGTGGGCCACGTCGTTCTTGAAATCGCCAACATAGACCGAGCCGTCGGGGTAATGCACTTCGCCCTTGCCCTCGATCCGGCCCTGAACCCAGTCGCCGGTATAGACATAGCCGTCCGTGCCGGTGAACGTTCCCTTGCCTTCGCGCAGGTCGCCGACAAAGCTGCCCTCGTAGCGATCCCCCGAGGCATAGGTGGCAACCCCCTGCCCCTGACGCTGGCCGTTAACCATGTCGCCTTCGTAGCGGTCGCCGTTCGGCTGGGTCAAAACACCCTTGCCATTGATCTGCCCGTTGGCCCATGCGCCTGTATAAACCAGACCGTCCGGCAGGGTCAGCGTGCCTTGCCCCTGACGCACACCCTTGACGATATCGCCCTCGTAGATGGCGCCGTCGGAATAGGTGATCTTGCCCTTGCCGTCCTTGACACCGTCAACCCATGTGCCTTCGTAACGGTAACCGTTGGCGCTGGTCATAACGCCGTATCCGTTATGCACGGCGTTCTTGAATTCGCCCTCGTAGCGCACACCGTTGGCGTAAACGGCAACACCCTTGCCCTGGATTTTCCCGTCTACCCAGTCGCCTTCATAGGTGCCGCCATCGGCAAAGGTGATCTTTCCCTTGCCCTCGGGACGGCCGTTTTTGAATTCGCCTTCATAGACAGAGCCGTCGGGATAGGTGGCCTTGCCGATACCTTCGATGCGCCCTTCGACCCACTGGCCGGTGTATTCGTACCCGTTCGGCAGGCGATAGGTCCCCTGACCGTGCTGCTTGCCGTCCTTGAATTCGCCCTCGTAAATTCCGCCGGTGTCGTATTGCTTGGTCTGGACGCCGCCATCCTGTGCAAGAACCGGAGCGCCGGCAATAATTCCAAGCGCCACCGCGCCAAAGAGAACTGTTTTCTGCAAATTGCCCTACCGAAAAGGTTTGCTTCCCGGTCTCCCTTTTTTAACTGCGCCACGAAACGCGCGCACGAATTCTGTTTGTCCGAAGTCTATGGCCAAGGCCCCGTATTTTCAATGTCTTTTTAGCTATGGCACAAGATGGTAAACAGAGTATGACCATATTGGCTTGTATACCCGCGGTAGAAAATAGTATTTGCTGCCCTGACCCAAGTTACGGAGCCCCGCATGACCGCCACCTTCCGAATCCTTTTATGCCAGCTGAACCCGACCGTGGGGGACCTGTCGGGCAATGCCGACAAGGCTGTCGAGGCCCATCGCAAAGGCATCGCCGAAAAGGCCGCTCTGGTGGCCCTGCCGGAAATGTTCCTGACCGGATACCAGACGCAGGACATGGTGATGAAACCGGCGTTTCTGGATCATGTGGAACAGGTTCTGGCCGATCTGGCGCAGCGCTGTGCGGACGGCCCCCCGCTGGCCATCGGCGCACCCCTGCGTGAAGGGGTCAACCTTTACAACGCCTATTTCATTCTGGAAGGCGGGGAAATCCGCGCCATCACCCGCAAGCACCACCTGCCCAACGAGGATGTGTTTGACGAACGCCGCCTGTTCGAACACGGCCCCTTTGCCGGCCCTGTTTCCCTTGCAAATCTGCGGCTTGGCACGCCTGTGTGCGAAGATGCCTGGCATTCCGATGTGCCTGAAACCATGGCGGAAAGCGGGGCGGAAATCCTGCTGGTGCCCAATGGCTCGCCCTATTATTCCGGCAAATTCGACCGGCGCATGAACCATATGGTCGCGCGGGTTGTGGAAACGGGGTTACCGCTTGTTTACCTCAATCTGGTAGGCGGGCAGGATGACCAGATATTCGATGGCGGCTCTTTCGTGCTGAACCCGGGCGGGGAGCTGGCCGTGCAGATGCCCCTGTTTGACGAGGCTTATCGCGCGGTCGATTTTGTCGAGGGGCCGGAGGGCTGGAAGGCCGTGCAGGGCGAACTTGCGCCGCTGCCCACGCTGGAAGAACAGGAATACCGCGCCATGGTAGAGGCCCTGCGCGACTACATGCGCAAGACCGGTTTTTCCAAGGTGGTTCTGGGCCTGTCCGGCGGGGTGGATTCCGCCATCGTCGCCACCATCGCCACCGATGCGCTGGGGGCGGATAACGTGCATTGCGTGATGCTGCCCTCGGAATACACGTCCCGCGAATCACTGGAGCATGCGGGCGAACTGGCCGCGCGGCTTGGCTGCCGGCTCGATTCCGTCCCGATAACAGAGGCCCGCGCCGCCGTTACCGCCACCCTCCGGCCGTTTTTCTTTGGCTATGAACCGGATGTAACCGAGGAAAACATACAATCCCGCCTGCGTGGCCTGCTGTTGATGGCCATGTCCAACAAATTCGGCGAGATGCTGTTGACCACCGGCAACAAATCCGAGGTCGCCGTGGGCTATGCCACCATCTATGGCGACATGGCGGGGGGCTATAACCCGATCAAGGACCTGTATAAAACCCGGGTTTTTGCCACCTGCCGCTGGCGCAACGAACACCATTTCGACTGGATGCAGGGCCCGAAAGGGCAGGTTATCCCCCCCGAGATCATCGAAAAGCCGCCCTCGGCCGAGCTGCGCGAGGACCAGAAGGACGAGGATTCCCTGCCCCCCTACGACGTTCTGGACGCCATCCTGAACATGCTGATAGAGGGCGACGCCTCTGTCGCGGATTGCGTGGCGGCAGGTTTCGCACGCGAAACCGTCAAAAAAATCGAGCATTTACTGTATATTAGCGAATACAAACGGTTCCAGTCCGCCCCCGGCGCGCGCCTGACTCGCAAGGCCTTCTGGCTGGACCGCCGCTATCCCATTGCCAACCGCTGGAGAGACCCCTCATGACCACCACCCGTTTTGCCCCCTCTCCGACCGGATATCTGCATGTCGGCAACCTGCGCACCGCCCTGTTCAACTGGCTGATTGCCCGCAAGGCCGGCGGCGAATTTATCCTGCGGATCGACGACACGGATCCCGAACGGTCCAAACCCGAGTATGTGGACCAGATCAAACGCGATCTGGAATGGCTGGGCCTGACATGGGACCGCATCGAAACCCAGTCCGCGCGTCTTGACCGTTATGCGCAGGCGGCAGAGGATCTGCGGGCCAAGGGGCGGTTTTACGAGTGTTTCGAAACCCCGGTAGAGCTGGACCTGCGGCGCAAGAAGCAGCTGAACATGGGCAAGCCGCCGGTTTACGACCGCGCCGCGCTGGCGCTGTCTGCGGCCGAAAAAGACGCCCTCCGCGCCGAACGCCCCGCCCATTGGCGCTTCCGGCTGGATCACGAGCGGATCGAGTGGGACGACGGAATTCTGGGGCCGGTTTCGATCGATGCCGCCAGCGTTTCCGACCCCGTGCTGATCCGTGGCGACGGGCAGGTGCTGTATACGCTGGCCTCGGTCTGTGACGACATCGATTTCGGGATTACGGACGTGGTGCGCGGCTCGGACCATGTGACCAATACGGCGACGCAAATCCAGATCATCGCAGCCCTTGACGGGGCGCCGCTGCGCTTTGCGCATCATTCCTTGCTGACCGGCCCGCAGGGGGAAAGCCTGTCGAAACGGCTGGGAACGCTGGCCCTGAAGGATCTGCGCGAACAAGGGGTGGAGCCGATGGCCCTGCTGTCCCACATGGCGCGGCTGGGATCGTCCGATCCGGTAGAGCTGCGTCAGGACATGGCGGAACTGGTCGAGGGGTTCGATATCTCGCGCTTCGGGGCGGCGCCGACCAAATTCGATGTTGCGGACCTGTCCGGCCTGTCGGCCAAGCTGCTGCACGGGATGGAGGATGCCA
>JALWQC010000522.1:0-1900 GCA_027080755.1 Paracoccaceae bacterium | reverse complement strand
CATCCGCGCCCTCGGGGTGCCGGACGATATTGCGGCGGATTTCTGGGACATGGCGCGCGAAAACATCGAAACCCGCGCCGATCTGGCCGGACTCTGGGCGTTATGCCGCGACGGGGTGGCGCCGGTTATTGCCCCCGAGGATGCGGAATTTGTAGCGCAGGCACTGGACATGCTACCCCCCGCCCCGCGGGATAGAACCACATGGAAAACCTGGACCAACGCCGTGAAAGAGGCCACAGGCCGCAAAGGCAAGACCCTGTTCCAGCCCCTGCGCAAGGCGCTGACGGGCGCGGAACACGGGCCGGATATGTCCAGACTTCTGCCGCTGTTGCAAACGCTTTAGGGCTGGGTCAGGCATCCACCCGTTCAAAGAATGCCGCCAGCGCGTCGGTTACGGCCTCGGGTTGTTCGATAGCGCTGGAATGGCCGGCGTCGGGGATATAGACCAGCTTTGCGCCGGCAATCGCCTTTTGCATGCGTTCGGATTTCGCCGGCACGGTGGCTGTGTCCTGTTCCCCCACCAGAATCAGCGTCGGCGTGTGGATTTTGTCCAGTTCGTCAACCACGCCCTCGCGTTCTATCACCCCGACAACCGCCCGGTTCCAGCCCTTGCGGGACAGGGGTTTCAGGCGTTTGCGCCACAGGGCCTTTTCCGCCGCGCGCGCCGGATCGTTCAGGAAAGTCTGGCAAAACAGGATCGGCATGACCGCCCCCATCACCATACCCGGCCCGAACAGTTTCAGCATCAAGTTCAGCTTTTTGTATTTCGGGACATTTTCCTGCGGCTCCGGCTCGGCACTGGAATCCAGAACAGCGATAGAGCGCAGCAATTCCGGATAGCGGATCGCCAGCCGCAGGGCGACAAAGCCGCCCATGCTTAGCCCCGCGAAATGCACCGGCGCCAGATCAAGGGCCCGGATCAGGGCGGCGGCATCTTCGGTCAGGGTGTCCATATCATAACCGCTGTCCGGCACCCCGCTTTTGCCCTGCCCGCGGTGGTCATAGGCAATACAGCGGTAACGATCCCGCAAGCGTTCCACCTGCCCGTCAAACATCTGCGTGCTGAACAGCAAGCCGTGGGAAAACACGATCACCGGCTTATCGGAATCCGGATCGCTGTCCGTGTAATGTATGCGTGTGCCGTTCACGTCGAGATAGGGCATCGTAACCTCCTGCTTTTGGCAAAAGCCTAGCACCCGTCGCCGCGTTTCACAAATCCCGCAGGAAACGGGCCAGATCGTCGATTTCCGAGGGGGCAAAAACCGCTATGCCGGCGGCGCGCAAACAGGCGGTGGTTATGCCCTGTCCGGGGATGCGTTTGCCGCAAAAGCTGCCGTCATAGACAAAGCTTGCGCCGCAGGAGGGGCTGCCATCCATCAACAGGGCGGCGACGCAATTGTGGTGCTGTGCCAGTTCCAGCGCCGCTTCGGCCCCCTTGTGGAAGGCCGCGCCGACATCCTGTCCGGTGCTGTCAACGACTGTGCCGTCAGGCCGGATTTCGGCAGGGGGGCGCGGGGTTGGCAGGCCGCCCAGGGCCTCGGGACAAAGGGGGATGATGCGGCCTTCGGCCAGCCATTGTTGTAAAAACGGGTGATGCAGGGGTTTGGCCGCCCCGTCATATCGCACGGGACGCCCCAGAAGGCAGGAGCTGGTCAGGATCCTTGCGCGCACCTAGCGCGCGCGGCGGTCGCGGCGGCTGCTCATCGGTTGGAAGGCAACGGCGACGTGGGTTTCGCAATAGGGCTTGCCGGCCTGCACCGGATGGCCGCAGAAATAGAAATCATCCGTCGCCGGATCCCCGATCGGCCATTTGCAGGTGCGTTCGGTCAGCTGCATCAAGGTCAGCTTTTTCGCCTTCTTCTCGATCTCTGCCACATTGGCCAGTGCCTCTGCGCTGACT
>JALWQC010000521.1 GCA_027080755.1 Paracoccaceae bacterium | reverse complement strand
CGCGGGTGTATTCCCCGTCGTGTTCCTTGACCACGGCCTGCGCGCAACGCATCACGCCGCGGGCGGAGTCAAAGGAAATGGACGGATCGCCATGCAACGACCAGCCTTTGGACAGGGCCTCGGTCACCTTGTGGCAAAAGTCGGACGTGTCATCCTCTGTTAACAAACGGTAAACAAGCATCAGTTTCCTCCGAACGGCGACGGGCCGATATAATAGTGGATGGCGGCGATAACCGCATAGACGACGGCGGCAATCACGGCCGTGCGGATATCCCCCTTGAGGGTGCCGCCGGTCGGGCGTTTCCAGGGGCCTTCACGCAGGTTGATCACCAGCATGTTGACGATGGCCCAGACGCCCATGCTGCCAAACAGGACAAGGTCGGCCAGCGTGCCATTGGCCAGCAGATGCCCGATCGACCAGACCAGCACCCCCGCCAGCATCGGGTGGCGGATTTTTTCGCGGATGGTGCCTTTGCCATTGCCCGCGCCCATCAGGAACACGGCGACATACATCAGAACGATGTTGGCATAGATGCCCCAGACCGGCGGCGTATAGATGCTTTGGTCCGGCATGGCGCGATAGCCAAGCACCATCAGCACAATAGAGCCGAGCAAAGCAGCCGAGATCACCCCGCGCACCGGACCCGCCCCCAGCCGCTCGGCCAGCGCGGCCCTTGCCCCGGGAAAGAGCCGTTTGAAAAGATGCAGGCCGATCCAGATAGCCAGCCCCGTTACAAGTAGTGTCATGCGAAACCCCCTTTATGGCTGGCGCGCCGCGATCATTTCCGCCTTGGCCAGCAGTTTACGCGCCGTTTCTACATGCAAATTCTCTACAATGCGACCATTTACAACCGCGACGCCGGCGCCGTTTTCCAGCGCCTCCTCGAAAGCGGCGATATAGGCGCGCGCCTGTTCCAGATCCTGCGCTGCGGGGGCGAAAACCGTATTGGTGATGGCCAGCTGCGCCGGATGGATCAGGGTTTTGCCGTCAAATCCCATATCGCGGCCCTGTTCACAAGCGGCACGCAGGCCCTCGTCATCCTTGAAGGCGTTGTAAACCCCGTCGATACAGACCAGCCCATAGGCCCGCGCCGCCAGCAGACACAGCGAAAGCGCGGTGATAACCGGTGTGCGGTCGGGGGTGTGGGCGGCCTCCAGCTCCTTGACCAGATCGTTGGTGCCCATGACAAAGCCCTGCAAACGTTTGGTCGCCCCCGCGATTTCCTTGGCGTTCAGAATACCGAGCGGCGTTTCCATCATTGCCCAGATGCGGGTTTTTTCCGGTGCGCCGAATTCCAGCATCAGCAGCTCGATATCGCGCAAATCCTGCGCCGTGCTGACCTTTGGCACCAGAATGGCGTCGGGGCCGGCCTGACAAGCCGCCTGCAAATCCGCGCGGCCCCATTCTGTATCCAGAGCGTTGATGCGAATAATCAGGGCGCGGTCCCCGTATCCGCCGGCCTTGACCGCCGCACAGACCAGATCACGGGCCAGCGGTTTTTCGTCGGGGGAAACCGCATCCTCCAGATCCAGAATCAGGGCATCCGCATCCAGGGTTTTCGCCTTTTCCAGCGTCCGCTCGCGGGATCCGGGCATATACAGCACGGAACGATACAGAAAATTTTGCGTGGTCATGTTGGGCCTCCGGTCATATTGCGCCGCAACAAATAGCCATGTTTTCAAGCAGGGCGCAAGATGCTTTGTGCTAAAATTGCGCAACGTTTCCGGTGGGCGCAACTATCTTTCGCGACAAAACATATTCAGTCGGCGAAATATGATGCGCCACCCCTCGGAATACTTGCGGAATCGACAAATTAGGCGTAATCCGGCCTCGATTTCGACCCTCAAAAGGAGACTTGCATCATGGCAAGAGCGAAGATCGCACTTATCGGTGCCGGACAAATCGGCGGCACGCTCGCCCACCTCGCAGCCCTCAAGGAACTCGGAGACGTCGTTCTGTTCGACATCGCCGAAGGTATCCCGCAGGGAAAGGCGCTGGATATTGCCGAGGCGGCCCCGGTGGACGGTTTTGATTCCGACCTGTCCGGCGCGAACGACTATTCCGCCATTGCCGGCGCGGATGTCTGCATCGTTACCGCAGGCGTTGCCCGCAAACCGGGCATGAGCCGCGACGACCTGCTGGGGATCAACCTCAAGGTCATGAAATCCGTTGGCGAGGGCATCAAGGAACACGCACCGGATGCGTTCGTGATCTGCATCACCAACCCGCTGGATGCCATGGTCTGGGCGCTGCGCGAATTTTCGGGCCTGCCGCACAACAAGATCGTCGGCATGGCCGGTGTTCTGGATTCCGCACGTTTCCGTCACTTCCTGGCTGACGAATTCAATGTCTCGGTCAAGGACGTTACGGCCTTTGTCCTGGGTGGCCACGGCGATACAATGGTTCCGCTGGCCCGCTATTCGACCGTTGCAGGCATTCCGCTGCCGGATCTGGTGGAAATGGGCTGGACCACGCAGGACAAACTGGACGCCATCATCC
>JALWQC010000520.1 GCA_027080755.1 Paracoccaceae bacterium | reverse complement strand
AGCGCACCTCGGCCTATGGCCATTTCGGCCGCGCGCCCGAGGCCGACGGCGGCTTTAGCTGGGAGCGGACCGATCTGGTCGAAGCCCTGAAAAAATCCGTCTGATCCATGCCCGAAACCAAACATCCCTCCGGCGCGCCGTGGCGCAATTTCTACGGCCGCCGGTCCGGCAAGACCCTGCGCAAGGGGCAGGTGTTCCATCTGGAAAACACCCTGCCGCGCCTGCGTGTGCCGGATGTGACCTGGGAAGAAAATCCCGAACGGACGGAAATCGACCCTGCCGCGCTGTTTGACAGCCCCCGCCCTGTCTGGCTGGAAATCGGCTTTGGCGGCGGGGAGCATCTGTTGCATATGGCGCAGACCTACCCCGATGTCGGGATCATCGGCTGCGAGCCCTTCATCAACGGGGTGGCCATGCTGGTACCGCGCATTGATGAAGAGGGCGTGACGAACGCGCGCATCCACCCGGGCGACGCGCGCGACCTCCTGGATGTGCTGCCCGAGGGGTCGCTCGACAAGGCGTTTTTGCTCTATCCCGACCCCTGGCCCAAGGCCCGCCACCAGCGCCGGCGGTTTGTCATCCCGGAAAATCTGGCCCCGCTGGCCCGGGCGCTAAAACCGGGAGCGGAGTTCCGCGTAGCGACCGACATTGCCGATTACGTGCGCCAGACGCTGGAAGTCATCACCGCGATGGAGCAATTCGAATGGCTGGCCGAGGGGCCGCAGGACTGGCGCGAACCCTGGTCCGACTGGACCCGCACCCGCTACGAGGCCAAGGCCCTCCGCGAGGGCCGCACCCCCCACTACCTGACCTTCCGGCGGGTCTAGGGGCAGGACCTGTTAACCTAGCCGTTTCATCAGCGCCACCGCACGGTCCCAGTTCTTGCCGTAAGGGGGTTGCAGCATCTTTGCCGCGCTGAATTTACGCTGGAAAAACACGGCGCGTTCGTGGCTGAAGCTCCGGAAACCGTAGTCCCCGTGATAGGCCCCCATCCCCGAGGCTCCGACCCCGCCAAAAGGCAGGTTTTCCTGTGCCAGCTGGAACAGAACATCGTTGACGCAAACGCCACCGGACAGGGTGCGCGACAGGATCTGTTCGCGGTGTTCGGCGTCCTCTCCGAACCAGTACAGCGCCAGCGGGCGGTCGTGGCGGTTGATGTAATCGATCGCCTCGGACGGGGTGTCGGCGGGCAGGATCGGCAGGATCGGGCCGAAGATTTCCTCTTGCAGGATCTGCATGTCCGGCGTTGGATTCAACACCAGCGTCAGGGGAATTTTGCGCGTCGCCGCCAGCGCATTGTCGCCGTCATGGCCCGCTACCAGAACCTCGGCCCCTTTGGCGCGGGCGTCGTTGACCAGCGCTTGCAGATAGGCAAAACGGGCGTCGGAAATGATGCCGGTATAGTCGGGGTTATCGGCAAAACGCGGGTAAAACCGTTCGGCTGCGGCCAGAAGCGCGTCGGCCAGAGGGCGGATGTCCGCGCGCGGGGCCAGAATGTAATCGGGGGCGACACAAGTCTGGCCGGCGTTCAGAAGCTTGCCCGCAACCAGCCGTTCGGCGCTGCGCGACAGGTCGGCGCCGGCATCGACAACCGCAGGGGATTTCCCCCCCAGTTCCAGCGTGACCGGAGTCAGGTTTCGCGCCGCCGCCTGTGCCACAATGCGTCCGACGGCGGTAGAGCCGGTGAAAAACAGATGATGGAACGGCAGGGCGGAAAACTGCGCGGCAACCTCGGGGCCGCCGGTGACCACATGCAGGGTTTCGGGGCCGAAGGGCGCCAGCATTTCCGCCAGCAGCGCCGCGGTTTCGGGCGTATGTTCCGACGGTTTCAGCATCACCCGGTTGCCCGCCGCCAAAGCCGCCGTAACCGGGACAATCGCCAGCTGGAAAGGGTAGTTCCACGGGCTGACCACCCCGACCACCCCCAGCGCCTGCTTGCGGATTTCACTGTGCGAGGGCAACAGATGCAGCGGCGTGCGCACCCGCTTCGGCTTCATCCAGCGACGCAGGTGTTTCAGGGTGTAGCGGATATCCATGCGGGCAAAATTTGTTTCCGCCAGAATGGTCTCGTGACGGGACCGCCCCCCCGCGCCATTGGCGGAAAAGTCGCGCGAGATGGCGTCGCAGATGCGTCCCTCCCATTCCCCGATCAGGCTGTGCAGCCGTTCCAGATTGGCCACACGTTCGGCAAAATCCGGCGCCCCGTCGTGGTTAAAGGCCGCAAGCTGGGCGTCGAAAACCTTCTGCATGTCGTTCATATCAGGCCCCTTTCGGGGCTATGTTACACCATCCGGCGCCCATTGCCAGCTATGCCAGACCGCGCCCTTTCAGCAGGGCCTCGACCTTGGGCATAGAGCCGCGGAACGCCTGATACAGATCGGCCGCATCGCGCGAGCCGCCGGCGGTGTAGATAAACTCGGCCAGACGGTCGGCGGTTTCGGGGTCGAACGGGTCGCCGGTTTCCCTGAAGGCCTCGAAGGCGTCGGCGTCCATGACCTCGGACC
>JALWQC010000519.1 GCA_027080755.1 Paracoccaceae bacterium | reverse complement strand
TGCGCGGCGCACGATTGCGGCGCTGGGCTATAATGAATGCGTGACCTATAGCTTCATCGACAAGAAATCGGCGGAACTGTTCGGCGGCGGCTCGGATGCCGTGATGCTGGGCAACCCCATTTCGTCCGAGATGAGCCACATGCGCCCGACCCTGCTGCCCAGCCTGCTGCTGGCCGCGGCCAAGAACCAGTCGCGCGGGTTCAACGATTTGGCCCTGTTCGAAATCGGCCACGGTTTCGAGGGTGGCGAGCCCGAGGAACAGAAACTGCTGGCCTGCGCTATCCGCACCGGCGCCACGGCCCCGCGCAATGCCTTCGGCACACGCCGCGATGTGGATGTGTTCGACGCCAAGGCCGACGCCGAGGCCGCGCTGGCTGCCATCGGTGCGCCGGTCGGCAACCTGATGGTGCTGCGCAACGCGCCCGAATGGTTCCACCCGGGCCGCTCGGCTGTGCTGTCGCTTGGCCCCAAGAACCCGCTGGCGGCGTTCGGGGAATTGCACCCCAAGGTGCTGGCGGAAATGGGCGTGAAAGGGCCGGCAGTGGCCTTCACCCTGTTCCTTGAAAACGCACCCTTCCCGAAGGCCAAAACCAAAACCCGCCCGGCGCTGGATATTTCCGACTATCAGGCGGTGGAACGCGATTTCGCTTTTGTCGTCGATGCGGATCTGGAGGTGGACAAGCTGCTGAAAGCCGCCAAAGGCGCGGACAAGAAACTGATTGAATCGGTGTCCCTGTTCGACGTCTTCAGCGGCGAAAAGGCCGAGGCCCAGATGGGCGTCGGCAAGAAATCCGTGGCCATCGCCGTGCGCATACAGCCCAGATCCGGCACCCTGACCGACAAGGAAATAGAGGCAGTGGCGGCGCAGGTGGTTGCCAAAGTCGAAAAAGCCACGGGTGCAACCTTGAGGGGGTAATGATGAAGGTCTATCTTTCCGGTGAAATTCACACCGACTGGCGTAACGAGATAGAGGAAGGCTGCAAGGCGGCCGGGCTCGACGTGGAATTCTCGGCGCCTGTGACGGATCACGCGGCCTCGGACGACTGCGGGGTGGCGATCCTTGGTCCCGAGGACAACAAGTTCTGGCACGACCGCAAGGGCGCCCAGATCAACGCCATTCGCACCCGCAAGGGCATCGGGGACGCGGATGTGGTTGTCGTGCGGTTTGGCGAGAAATACAAACAATGGAACGCGGCCTTTGATGCGGGCTATGCGGCGGCGCTGGGGAAATCCCTGATCGTGCTGCATGGCCCCGAACACCAGCACCCCCTGAAAGAAGTGGACGCAGCCGCATTGGCTGTGGCCGAGCGCCCCGAACAGGTTGTGCAAATTCTGCAATATGTTCTGACCGGCAAGCTGCCCGGATAATTGGCGGAAATACAATCGGGTCACTGCCGGGTTTCCCGCGACAGTGACCCTGTTGTAGTTAAAAAGAGCCCCATTGTAATATTACACAACTACCACTAACCTAGGGGCGTGCCCGCCAAAGCGTTACCCCCGACAACTACATATCGAGAGTGAATTGAACCTAGAATGACATCGAAAGTGCAGCAAGACAGATGGCGCGGACTGCCGGTTTTTGACGCGGTTGGGCATAAATTCCATTTCACGTCGCGCGAATTGCGCATGGTTGCCCCCGACAAATATGTCTTTTTATACGATTTTCTGGGGGCTGCCATTCTGGTTCTGGCGGATGTCCATGGCTATCGCGAGACACTGGGCCCGGTCATGGCCGTGGTGCTGTGGTATGGTATGATATTGCTGGTAACGGCGCTGTATCATGTCTTTCTGCTTCTGGCCCTTCTGCTTTCAAAAAAACGTCCGAAGTTCTTTCTGTATCTGCCCCTCGTCGGTTTTGCATCCCTGTCGATCGGGACATTTATCGTTAATTTTTTCTACGCCCTTCTGATGGGAGAGCCTTATACATTCGAAATGGCCACCCGGCATATGTTCTTTAATGTTGCCATGGGCGTTCTGTTCGAAACGATTTTTATGTTGTTCGTTTTCCCCAAGGTCATGCTGCGGATCGCCCCGGAGGAATTTTTGCCGGTGCAGGAAACTCCGGCCCCGCCGCCGCCCCGTATTCTGTCTATCGCGGGGCGAAGCTTTCCGGTTGGCGACATTATTTCCATCTCGTCCCAGGACCACTATCTGGAAATCGTAACCCGTGCCGCGACCGAGCTGTTGCGCGGGCGGATGGCCGATGTTCTGGGGCAGTTGACGGAAAGTGACGGGATATCGCCGCATCGCTCCCACTGGGTGGCGCGCAATGCCATAGACCGGATCGGCGGCAAGTCCGGTGCCAAAACGCTTCTATTGCACAACAACACCGAAATCCCGATTGCCCGGGCACGGGTTGCGGATGTGCAGGCGTGGCTGGCGGGATAAGGGGGAAGCTAGATTCGGGCGGGAGTTTCCGCTAGTCTCGTTTTCGTTACCCTAACTACACTGCTTGCAAAGGAAAGAACATGCTTAAGGAATTCAAGGACTTCATTGCCAAAGGCAATGT
>JALWQC010000518.1 GCA_027080755.1 Paracoccaceae bacterium | reverse complement strand
CCATCATGCAGGCCCTGATCGCCCGCGACGTCATCGGCGATTTCCGCGCCCCCGACGTCATGCGATTCGGCTTCACCCCGATGTATCTGGAACCGGACAATATCCACCACGCCGTGGACGTTCTGGCCGATATTCTGGACAACCGCCTGTGGGACCGGCCGGAATACAGGAAAAAGGCGGCGGTGACGTAGAGGGGATAAATAAACCGGCGGGAAATCTATGTCTGGCGAACACGCATTCGCGTGGGGCGGTTAGGTGGATCAAGGTCGAAAGAATTAAGGTTTTTCAGTAAGTTCGAGAAAGTTTTACTGCCATATGTTGAAGATGAAAATGTTGGGTCATTTTGATCGATTTGCTTGCGCACTTTTACCAGACTGTGCCAACCATTTTTCGGGTTAACGGTTTTCATTGCGCTGGATATGATTGGCATCGCTGCAGTGGGATTTTTAGGCTTCGGTTTTTTCTTTGCACAACTGGTAGATACTTTTGGTTTGGTTTTGGCCGGAGTCTCTAACGGGGGTAAGACGACGAATCGGTCAAAGTGTTTTTTGTAGCTTTCGGAGGCTTTTTGTTCTCCAAACCCATAAACAGGAATGCTGCGCGCCCTGATGCTCATTGCCAGATAGCTAAAGTCGCTATCGGATGAAACGATACAAAATCCGTTGTAGCAGTTTGAGTGAAGAAGCCCGATTGCATCAACTGCAATTGCTATATCCGCGGAGTTTTTAAGGGATGGGACTTCTATCTTTATAAAGGGAATGAATTCGTGATTTCGTAATTTTTCTGCCCATGCAGAAAGGCTGCCGTTACTGTTATTTCCATACAGTCTTGGAACACCCGAAACTCGGGTCTCCGCCGAATTCATTCGTCTGATAACCTTCAAAATTTCGTCGGCATGTCGCACCGGAACATTGTCTGCATCAATAAATATTGCGAGCGTTGGTGTAGTTAAATTCACCATAAAACCTTTTTTTAAACGATATATAATACATAGCTAAGCCCCTATAAGCCGATTTCAACCATAGATGGAGGGAATTATTCATCCCCCACCTTCCCCCGCAGGGCCTTCACCTTGGAACGCTGTTTCTTCCCCTCCAGCCGACGGCGTTTGGAGGCCAGGGTGGGGCGGGTTTTTATGCGGCGTTTGGGGCGGATCAGGGCCTGCTGGATCAGGGCGACCAGTTTGGCCTCGGCTTCTTCGCGGTTACGGGGCTGGGTGCGGTGTTTTTCGGCGGTGATAATGATCGCCCCGTCCTTGGTCCAGCGCCGTCCCGCCAGCCGTTTCAGCCGTGCCTTCACATCCGCCGGCAGATGGGGGGAGCGCGCGGCCTCGAACCGCAGCTCTACCGCGGTGGAGACCTTGTTCACATTCTGCCCGCCGGGACCGGAGGAACGCATGAAGCTTTCGCTCAGCTCCCAGTCTTCAAGGGTGATATCGTCGTTAATGCGGATCATCAGGCGTAGGTGCGGGCGTGCTGCCGGTCTGTGTGGTCAAGGTGCGGGGTGGCGGCGAACTGGGTCAGGTGCAGCCCGTCCCCGCGCAGGGCAAACCGGTGGAGCGAGGTATGCGCCACCGACATGAACAGCTTGCTTTTGCCCGGCACATCCAGATCGAGCGCCAGACTCGCCAGCGTCGAAATCACGCCGGTAGAGGTCACCACCAGTGTGCGCGGGCCAAGCGCGGCGGCATCCGTGACGGCCGCCTGTATGCGCGCGGTGAAATCGTCATAGCTTTCCAGCCCGTCCACAATATCGCCACTGCGCCATGCCGCCAGAACCAGCGGCAGATGGGCGATAAACTCGGCCTCGGTGGTGGGAAAAGGAATGCCGCGCGTTTGTGTCAGACTGTCGGCCAGCCCGAAATAATCCATCTCGTTCAGGCGCGGGTCGATGCTGTGCGGCACCTCCAGCCCCACCGATTGCGCCGTCTGGATCTGCCGGTTCATGGCACCCGAGATCACCCGCTCATACCCGTGTGAATCGCGGATATGTTCCCCCAGCCAGCGGGCCTGCTGGTGGCCAAGGTCGGACAGGCTGTCATAGCTGGCTTCGTCCGTGGCGCCGGTTTGCGCCTGCCCGTGGCGGATAAGGGTAAGGTCGGTCATCGGGTGTTCCTTCGTTTTCCGGCCTTATAATAGAAAGGGCCGCCCTGTGCCAGCAGAACGACCCTGACTTGAGTTCAGGAGGTGGCCAAGTCGGGCTTCGGCCCGCCACCGGATGTTTACCCGAAGGGGGCTGCCCCGTCAGGTTTGCACCTCGTGTGTAACGTTAACCATCTGCTCCAGTTTCCCAATAGACATCGGCACCTCCTTTCTGATTGTTTCCAGTAAGGGAATCATGCCACGGCTTTGGGGAAACGCAAAGTAAATTTATTACACGGCCGCTTGCCAGCGGTTTACCACAGCGCGGAAGGGGATCAGGGCGATCATGGCCAGCGCCAGTTTCACCATGAAATCCGCCGTGCCAAGGCTGACCCAGAGCGGCACCTCGGGGCCGAAGCCCAGCAGCGGCAGGGTTT
>JALWQC010000517.1 GCA_027080755.1 Paracoccaceae bacterium | reverse complement strand
GCCGCGGATCTGGAGGCCACCGCCGAACATATCAGCCAGACCGAGCGCCGCTCCATGCTGGCGGAACGCGACACCACGGACCGCTATCTGGCGGCCTACCTGTCGGATCGGGTCGGCTCGGAATTCGACGGGGTTGTGTCGGGGATCGCGCGTTTCGGGCTGTTTGTGAAGCTGGACGAAACCGGCGCCGACGGCATCATCCCGATTTCCCATCTGGGGCGGGAATATTTTGTCTATGACGCGGACCACAACACCCTGACGGGCGAAAAATCCCGCCGTGTGATCGGGCTGGGCATGAAGGCCAAGGTCCGCCTGGCCGAAGCCGCCCCCCTGACCGGCGGGCTGATGTTCGAACTGCTGGAACTGGACGGCAAGGCGATGCCGAAATCGGGCAACTCTGCCGGCCGCAAACGCACCGCCCCGCGCAAAGCCACCCGCGCCAAGGCCCGCCGCCGCAAGACGGACAAAAAGGCGAAACGGAAGGGTTAGCCTCGGGATAGGCGCCCGAGACAGAGTGTTTCTAAAGTTCGAGTGTTTGTTCTTCGGATCGGCTGGCAAGTTCTTTTTGTAATGCAGACAGGATTCCATTTTGGTCTCCTCTGTCCAACAACAGGTCTACGTAAAAAATTCCAGATAATTTCGTGTTTTTAATTCTTGGAGAAATTTTATCACAGTCACCCCTTGCATAAAGAAGCACATCTTCTGTCAAGCGCCACAAAACCGCAAAATCGGCCGCACAATTTACACGATCCTGTTCCGTCACTTTTGACTTTATGAGACCGCGCTGAAGATTAGGGAGTGGTTTGGGTGCCAGTCCTTCCACGATACTTTCCAGTCGGGAAAGATATACCTGATAATGACGGATAAGATTTGCCAGCCGCTCGGCATTTTCAGGGCTGGCGGATTCAATAGCGGCCTGAATGGCTTTGGTGTCTGAGGTAGAAAGTGGTATCTGCCGAAATCTGTTTTCAGCGGTTTGGGGATCTGTAAGCGTTTCATCAAGCGAAAAAATTATAGCTTTTTTGCAGGCATGTAGCAAATTTGAAAGGGGAAGGTTTAACGAGTATCTATCGGCTCTTTGTGCATTTTTTCGACGCTGTTCATCCATCTGAATGTTGGCGAGAACACTTGCTGTCGCTATTCCCGCGCCAAGAAGTGCAATTAACGCCGAAATACCGTAGGTGAAATATTTGTCCCATTTCGCAAGGTAGTCGTAGTCCAATGCAAAAAAGGCGATAGTGGCGAGAATGACGCCCAAGAGCATCCCGAGGGGAAAATTTGTAAAATACCATTTTCTCATTATTTCGTTCCCGTTTTGTTCACATATAGCTTTGCCTGCAGTCCTTTTCAAGCCCTACGCTCTAACCCCGCCGCTTCGTCTTGCCTTTGACCACCGTGGTGCCGGCCCTTCCGGCGGTTGACCGCCCCCTTGCCTTCACGGCTTCGGCGCCGGCGGCGGCGATGGCGGATTGTTTGGCCAGCGGGTCGTCGTGGATGGCCAGATCGACGGCTTCCAGGCGGCGGACCTCGTCGCGCAGGCGGGCGGCTTCCTCGAATTCGAGGTTCTCGGCGGCTTTGCGCATGTCTTTGCGCAAGGACTCCAGATGGGTTTTCAGGTTGGCGCCGACTTTGGCCTTGTCGATTTTGGCGGTAACGCGGGACTGGTCGGTGTCGCCGGCGAACAGGCCTTCCAGCACGTCCTCGACGTTTTTGCGGATGGTCTGCGGGGTGATACCGTGTTCTTTATTATAGGCCTCTTGTTTGGCGCGGCGACGGTTGGTTTCACCGATGGCGCGTTCCATAGAGCCGGTGATCCTGTCCGCATACATGATCACCCGCCCGTCGGCGTTGCGCGCCGCGCGCCCGATGGTCTGCACCAGCGAGGTTTCGGAACGCAGGAACCCCTCCTTGTCCGCGTCCAGAATGGCGACCAGCCCGCATTCGGGGATGTCCAGCCCCTCGCGCAGCAGGTTGATGCCGATCAGCACGTCAAAGGCCCCCAGACGCAGGTCGCGCAGGATCTCGATGCGTTCCAGCGTGTCGATGTCGGAGTGCATATAGCGCACGCGGATGCCCTGTTCGTGCAGGTATTCGGTCAGATCCTCGGCCATGCGTTTGGTTAATGTCGTCACCAGAACCCGCTGGCCCTTTTGCGCGACGATGCGGATTTCCGACAGCAGGTCGTCCACCTGCGTTTCCACGGGGCGGATCTCTATTTCGGGATCCAGCAGGCCGGTGGGGCGGATGATCTGTTCGGCAAAGACGCCGCCGGATTGTTCCAGCTCCCATTTCTGCGGCGTGGCGGAAACAAAGACCGACTGCGGGCGCATGGCGTCCCATTCCTCGAACTTCAGGGGGCGGTTGTCCATGCAGCTTGGCAGGCGGAAGCCGTGTTCGGCCAGAGTGGATTTACGGCGGAAGTCGCCCTTGTACATGCCCCCGATCTGGGGAACCGAGACGTGGGATTCATCGGCGAACACCAGCGCGTTGTCGGGGATGTATTCGAACAGGGTGGGGGG
>JALWQC010000516.1 GCA_027080755.1 Paracoccaceae bacterium | reverse complement strand
ATTCGACTTTGAGTCCCTTAACAAACGCCAGCTTGCCGGCAACATCTATCTAGCCAAGGTCACGCGGGTCGAACCCTCGTTGCAGGCGGCTTTTGTCGATTACGGCGGCAACCGCCACGGCTTCCTGGCCTTTAACGAAATCCACCCGGATTACTACCAGATCCCCGCCGCCGACCGCGAGGCGATCCTGGCCGAAGAGGCTGCCGAGGTTGCCCGCCAGCGCGAGGCCGAGGAAAAGGACGAAAAGCCCAAATCCCGCACCCGCCGCCGGCGCAGGAAAACCGCCGAATCCGCTGTCGAGGATGCCGTGGTAACGGCCGAGCTGCCCGGCGAGGGCGAGCAGCCCGATCTGGTTGCGGTTCCCGAAGACGGCGCCGCCCCCGAAACGGTATCCCCCGAAGTGATCGAGGGCGAACCCGTCGGAGAGGTCAGCGAACCCGAGGTCGAGGAAGTCGCCACTGCCGAGGTGCTGGAAGAGGTCATAGAGGAAATCGCCCCGCGCAAACCCCGCCCGCGCCGCTACAAGATTCAAGAGGTCATCAAGGTTCGCCAGATCCTTCTGGTGCAGGTGGTCAAGGAAGAACGCGGCAACAAGGGCGCGGCGCTGACGACCTATCTGTCGCTGGCCGGCCGCTATTGCGTGCTGATGCCCAACACCGCCCGTGGCGGCGGGATCAGCCGCAAGATCACCAATGTCAGCGACCGCAAGAAGCTGAAAGAAATCGCCAATGCGATCAACGTCCCGCAAGGGGCCGGTCTGATCGTGCGCACCGCCGGTGCCAACCGCACGAAATCCGAAATCAAACGGGATTACGAATATCTGCTGCGCCAGTGGGAACAGATCCGCGAGCTGACCCTGAAATCCATCGCGCCGACCCATATCTACGAGGAAGGCAGCCTGATCAAACGCTCCATCCGCGATCTTTACAACAAAGAGATCGACGAGGTGATCGTGGACGGCGAACGCGGCTATCGCGAGGCCAAGGACTACATGAAAATGCTCATGCCGTCCCACGCCAAGAACGTGAAACGCTACACGGATGCGCTGCCGCTGTTCTCGCGTTTTCAGGTGGAAAGCTACCTGTCGGGGATGTTCAACCCCACGGTGCAGCTGAAATCCGGCGGTTATATCGTCATCGACATCACCGAGGCGTTGGTGGCCATCGACGTCAACTCGGGTCGGGCGACGAAGGAAAACTCTATCGAGGAAACCGCGCGCAAAACCAACCTTGAAGCGGCCGAGGAAGTGGCGCGCCAGGTCAAGCTGCGCGATCTGGCCGGCCTGATCGTCATCGACTTCATCGATATGGAGGACCGGCGCAACAATCTGGCCGTGGAAAAACGGCTGAAAGACAAGCTGAAAAACGACCGCGCCCGCATTCAGGTTGGCCGGATCTCCAGCTTTGGTCTGCTGGAAATGTCGCGCCAGCGTCTGCGTCCGGGCATGTTGGAGGCCTCTACCCAGCCCTGCCCCCATTGTCACGGCACCGGCATCACCCGCTCCAACGATTCGATGGCCCTTGCCATCCTGCGCGAGCTGGAAGAGGAAGGCGTGCGCAAGCGGTGCAAAGAGGTGCTGGTAAGCGTGCCGCTGGAGGTCGGGAACTATATCCTGAACCAGAAGCGCGAACATGTCGCCATGATCGAAAGCCGTTTCGGCCTGTCCGTGCGCATCGAAATCGACGCCCATCTGATCAGCCCCGAATACCGCGTGGAACGCCTGAAAACCGCAACCCGCGTTGTGACCGGGGCCGAGGCGCTCGATTCCATTTCCGTGGAATACGAACCGGTGGACGAAGCGGAGGTTGTTGAAGCCGAGGCCGAAGCAGCACCGGAAGCCGTCGAGGCGGAGGCTGAAACCACGGAGGCCCCGAAAAAACGCCGCCGTCGCCGCCGTCGCGGGGGCCGCGGGCGCAATTCTTCGGATGCAGCGAGTGGCGAAACGGAAGAAACCGGCAACGGGGCGGAAGCGGCCGGCGAAGCCGCGCCCGAAGCCGAAGCTGCCACAGAGGACAGCGAAAAACCCAAGCGCAGCCGCAGCCGCACGCGCAAACGCAAGCCTGCCGAAACCGCAGAGTCCGCCAACCCGCTAGGCGAGGTGATCGAAACCGGCGAAGGGGAATCGGCCCATGTCGAGGTGCCGGAAACCCCGCTGGAAGAGGCCCCCAAGCCCAAACGCAAACGCGCCCCGCGCAAACGCAAAACCGCCGAAGTTGCAGAGGCAGCGGAAGCCCCTGCCGAAACCGTGGCCGAATCCCCGGCCCCCGAGGTCGTGGTAGCGGTGGAAGAAACCGTCGTCGTGGAAACCGCGGCCCCTGTCGAGGCGGAACCGGTAGAAGCCGCGCCGGAGCCGGAAGTGGAAGCTACTGCCGAAGCAGCCCCTGAACCGGCCCCGATTCCCGAACCGGCCCCCGCCCCCGAGGCAACACCGGAGCCGGAACCCGAAAAGCCGGCCAAGCCGAAGCGGCGCGGCTGGTGGTCGTTGAAATAACCGGAAAAGGCCCCTTCACGGGGCCTTTTT
>JALWQC010000515.1 GCA_027080755.1 Paracoccaceae bacterium | reverse complement strand
GGGCGGGAATATTCGGAACTGAAACCGGTGGTCGAACAGATCGACGCCTATCAGGGCTACCTTTCCGCACAGGCCGAGGCCGAGGCCATGCTGGACGATCCCGACATGCGCGAACTGGCCGAGGAAGAGCTGGCCGATATCCGCGCCAGACTGCCCGCCGCCGAACACGCCATCACCCTTGCCCTGCTGCCCAAGGACGAGGCCGACCGCAAGCCCGCCATCATGGAAATCCGTGCCGGCACCGGCGGTGACGAGGCCGCGCTTTTCGCCGGCGACCTGCTGCGCATGTACCAGCGTTTTTCCGAGGATCGCGGCTGGAAATTCGAGATCGTCGAGGAATCCCAAAGCGCGGTTGGCGGCTACAAGGAAGTGGTCGTGAATGTGCAGGGCGAAGGGGTGTTTGCCGTTCTGAAATACGAATCCGGCGTGCATCGGGTGCAGCGCGTGCCGACGACGGAATCGGGGGGGCGGATCCATACCTCGGCCGCGACCGTTGCCGTTCTGCCCGAGGCCGAGGATGTGGATATCGACATCCCCGCCAACGACATCCGCATTGATACCATGCGTTCCTCGGGGGCGGGGGGGCAGCATGTGAACACCACCGATTCCGCCGTGCGCATCACCCATCTGCCGACCGGTATCGTGGTGACGTCTTCGGAAAAATCGCAACACACCAACCGTGCCAAGGCCATGCAGGTTCTGCGCACGCGGCTGTATGATCTGAAGCGGCAGGAACTGGATGACGAGCGGGACGCCAAACGCAAGGGGCAGGTCGGCTCGGGCGACCGCTCGGAACGCATCCGCACCTATAATTTCCCGCAAGGACGGGTGACGGACCACCGTATCAACCTGACGCTTTACAAGCTGGACCAGGTGCTGCAGGGCGACCTCGACGAATTGATAGAGGCCCTGACCGCCGCCGATCAGGCCGAAAAACTGGCGGAGCTGAACCCGTGAGCGTCACCATCCGCGAGGCCCTGGATACGGGTGCGAAATGGCTGTCCGATGCCGGCGTCGAGGGCGCGGCGCGCGACGTGCAAATCCTGCTGGCCCATGCGCTGGGGGTGGAACCCTCGCGCCTGCTATTGATGGAAAATGACGAGGTCCTGCCGGAAGATTTCCGCAAATACGACGAATATCTTGCCGCGCGCGAACAGTTCCAGCCCGTGGCGCAGATCATCGGCGGGCGCGATTTCTGGGGCCGGCGTTTCAAGGTCACGCGCGATGTGCTGGACCCGCGCCCGGATAGCGAAACCCTGATCGAACAGGCGCTGGCCGGCGGGGAACGCCAGCGGGTGCTGGATCTGGGCACCGGCAGCGGCATTCTGGGGATCACGCTGGCCGCCGAATGGCCAAAGGCCCGCGTTATCGCCACCGATATCAGCACGCCGGCGCTGGAAATCGCCGCCGAAAATGCCGCCGCGCAGGGGGTGGAAAAGCGCATGGAATTTGTCCCCTCGGACTGGTTCGAGATGGTGGGGGGAACCTTTGACCTGATCATCTCCAACCCGCCCTATATCGCGCTGGAGGAAATGGCCGGCCTGTCCCCCGACGTGCGCAACTGGGAGCCGTTTCTGGCCCTGACCCCGGGCGGGGACGGCATGGACCCTTACCGCATTATCGCCGCAGAGCTGGGCGATTACATGGACAAGGACGCCATGGCGCTGTTCGAGATCGGCTATAAACAGGGTGCGGACGTCAGCGCGATTTTCCGCGCCGCGGGGTTTGACAAGGTAAGCGTGTTGCAGGATCTGAACGGTCTGGACCGGGTGGTGAAAGTTTTACGCAATTAACCCGGTTTTTTGCGACTTTTTCTGCCAAAACAGGGAAATTTCGCTTGTTATTACACGCAATGCCCGTATAAATATCCCATCCGCCCGAGATTGAGCCTGTCCGGCTCTCCCGTTATGTGGCGGAAATGTTGGCCGAAAATCGACAAACAGCAGCAGGAATGCAGCGCCCGTGTTGCGCTATTATTACCCTTCAAAAAGAAGTCCGAGAGTATGAGATCCTCAAACAAATCGCGTTCAAGAAACAAGAATAATAACCGTCGCAACAATAACAACAGCGGCGGAAATATCGTCAATCGCGTTTTTGACAGTGCCGGTCCCGAAGGTCGGGTGCGCGGCACGCCGCAGCAGATCATCGAAAAATACCGCGCGCTGGCCCATGATGCGCTTCTGGCCGACGACCGGGTGCGCGCCGAAAGCTTCCAGCAACATGCCGAGCATTACGCCCGCCTGCTGCTGGCCGCCCAGAAACAGCAGGCCGAGCGTCTGGCCGAACAACAGGCCCGACAGGCCGAACAGCAGGCGCAACAGGCCGAGCGTCAGGCCCAGCAGGCCGAGCGCCAGAAAAAGGCCCCCGCGCCGGTTCAGGAAAGCGACCAGCCCGACGTAACCGGCGGTTTCGAAGCGATGACAGATCCTGCCGCCGGCGATTCCGGCCTTGTCCCGACACCGGAAAGCAAGCCGGCCAACCGCCCCGTGCGCAGACGGCGCAAGCCCGAGCCGGCCGCTGAC
>JALWQC010000514.1 GCA_027080755.1 Paracoccaceae bacterium | reverse complement strand
CGTGAAATGGGCCTGCGAAACGGATTTCGCCACCGGTCAGAAACGGGAACGGGAATTGCATCTGGCCTTGCGAAACTCGGCCGAATCCCGTGCGTTGCGGCATGCGTTTTTTGCCGAACGGACGGTTGCCAGACCCGATGCGATCCAGGGAGTTTCCCCGCGCGATATCACCCGTGTTGCCGTCGTTGGTGGCGGGCTTATGGGGGCGGGCATTGCCGCTGCCTGTCTGAATGGCGGTCTGCAGGTTACGATGATAGAGCGCGACGAACAGGCTGCCGAAGCGGGCGCCGAACGGGTGCGTGGCATCCTCGACGGGGCTGTGAAGCGCGGGAAATCCAGCGCGGAACAACGTGATTCGCGGCTGGCGAAATTCTCGGCCCATGCGGATTATACCGCCGCCGAAGCCGCCGATCTGGCAATCGAGGCGGTGTTCGAGGATATGGACGTCAAGCGCGAGGTCTTCAAATCCCTGTCGGCGGTCATGCGGCCGGACGCGACTCTGGCGACCAACACATCCTATCTGGACCCGCAGGAGATTTTCGAAGGGATTGAAAACCCGTCCCGCTGTCTTGGCCTGCATTTCTTTTCTCCGGCGCATATTATGAAGCTATTGGAAATCGTGAAAACACCCGATACCGCCCCCGAGGTTCTGGCCACGGGCTTTGCGCTGGGCAAACGGCTGCGCAAGGTCGGGGTGCTTTCGGGGATTTGTGACGGGTTCATCGGCAACCGGATGCTGGCAGCCTATCGCCGGCAGGCCGATTATTTGCTGGCGGACGGGTGCCTGCCCTATCAGGTCGATGCCGCCATGCGTGCCTTTGGCATGCCGATGGGGCCGTATGAATTGCAGGAGCTGACCGGCTTGCAAATCGCATGGGCCAACCGCAAGCGGCAGGCCGCGACGCGTGATCCGAACGAACGCTACATCCCGATCGGGGACATGCTGTGTGAAGCCGACCGTCTGGGCCAGCGCTCCGGCAAGGGCTGGTACAGCTACAAGGACGGGCGCAAGCCGGTGCGTGATCCCGCGGTTGAAGACATGATCGTGGCCTGGTCTGCCGAAAACGGCATTGAACGGCGCACGTTTTCACAAGACGAAATCAGCAGCCTGATACTGGCCGCGATGGTTAACGAAGGTGCGCTGATCGTTGAAGAAGGCATCGCGGAGCGGCCGCTGGATGTCGATATGGTGCAAATTCACGGATACGGTTTTCCGCGCTGGCGCGGCGGGCCGATGCATTATGCCGAGGAGATCGGCATTGACGAAACATCCCACTGGATGCGGGCAGTTGCGCAACAAAGCCCCGGCTCCTGGAAAATATCAGGATTATTAAGCTGAAATATTGCGCGGTCATTAACAGGGGAGAAAACCATGGCCAAATTTACAAAACTTACATCACTTCTGGCAGGTGCGGCTTTTGCACTGGCCGGCACGGCGGCTTTTGCGGCCGACTATACGCTGACCATTTCCAGCTGGGCGCCGCCCACGCACGGGATCAATGCCAAGATGTGGCCCAAATTCGTTGAAATGATTGAAGACGCCACCGATGGCCGTGTCACGGCGGAACTGAAGCTGGGCATTGCCCCGCCGCCGGCACAGATGGATCTGATCATGGACGGCGCCGCCGATGTTTCCATCATTTTCCACGGCTATCAGGCCGGCCGTTTCACCGGTACCAAACTGATCGAGCTGCCGGGCTATGAAGGGTCTGCCGAGGCGGCCTCGGTTGCGGACTGGCGTGTGTATGATGCCTACCTCAAAGACCTGAACGAACATCGCGGCGTAAAGCTGATCGCCCTGTTCACCCACGGTCCGGCGCAGTTGCACACGGTTGATCCGGTTACCTCGCTTGACCAGATCTCCGGCCTGAAAATCCGCGTTCCGGGTGGTGTTGGCGGCGACGTTGCTGCGGCCCTCGGTGCGACGGGCATCAAGGTTCCGGCGCCGAAAGTGTATGAAACGCTGGCCTCCCATGCGGCGGACGGTGTGGTTATGCCGTTTGAATCGCGCAAGGGTTTCAAGCTGACCGAAGTTGCGCCGAACGTGTTTGAAATTCCGGGCGGCCTGTATCGCGGGTCGTTTGCGTTCATCATGAACGAGGACACATTCGCCAACCTGCCCGAGGACATTCAGGCCCAGCTTGAAGACAAGGTGTTCGGTGAAAACCTGTCGCGGGAAATTGGCAAAATCTGGGATGAAATCGACCAGATCGGCCGTGATGAAACGCTCGCCACCCCGGGCAATGAAATCCACGAGGCATCCGCCGCCGACATGGAAGCCTTTGCCAAGATCCAGTCCGACGAGATCGCCAAGGTTCTGGCCGAGCTGGACGCCAAAGGTGTCGATGCGCAGGCCGCATACAACATGGTCAAGGACGTTATGGCCAACTACTAAAGCCAACCGGACAGGCGCGCGGATGGTGCGCCTGTCCACATCCAAAACGAGAGCCCCCATGAAATCCCTGATCCAGTTATTGCGAAAAGCCTCGGCACTGCCGGTTCTTCTGGCCTCGGCCTCGCTTTTTATCC
>JALWQC010000513.1 GCA_027080755.1 Paracoccaceae bacterium | reverse complement strand
ACATGGCGCAGGCCGGCGGCGCGAGTGCGCAAAATGCGGAACAGGCCATCAAGGCCGTGGAAAAACTGTTGGAAGGATAAGAAAATGGCAGCTTATGCGATGGTGCATATCGATGTAAAAGACCCCGAGGCCTATGCCAAATACGCCGAGCTGGCGGGACCGGCTGTCGCCAAATACGGCGGCACCTTTCTGGCGCGCGGCGGCGAGTGCATCCAGATGGAGGGCAAGGGCCGGGCGCGGAATGTGATTATCCGTTTTGGCGACATGGAAACGGCGCAGAAGTTCTATAACTCGCCGGAATACCAGGAGGCCCTGAAATACGGCCTGCCGGCGGCGGAACGGGAATATACCTTCGTCGAGGGGGTCTGATGGCCGCCTATATCATTGCGCGCATCGCGGTGACAAACCCCGGGGCCTATAAGGCCTATGCCATGCAAACCCCCGCCATTGCCGAAAGTTTCGGCGGGAAGTTTCTGGTCAAGGCCGGCGCTTTCGAACAGCTGGAGGGCTCCGGCCCCGACCGTCACGTGGTGATCGAAATGCCGGATATGGAAACGGCGCGCGCCTTTTACAACTCGCCGCAATATCAGGCGATTTTGCCGATTGCGCTGGAAAATTCAGAGCGCGATCTGGTGATTGTCGAAGGGGCCTGAGCCATGTGCCGCTGGGCCGCCTATGCGGGGCCGGAGATATTTCTGGAAGAAATCATCAGCCGCCCCGAACATTCACTGGTTTCGCAAAGCCTGCATTCCGACGAGGGCAAGACCGACACCAACGGCGACGGTTTCGGCATGGCGTGGTATGGCGAGCGCCCCGAACCGGGCCTGTTTCGCGACACCTATCCCGCCTGGGCCGACCCGAATTTGCAAAGCCTTGCGGCGCATGTGAAATCGGGGCTGTTTCTGGCGCATGTGCGGGCCTCTACCGGCTCGGCGACCAGCCGCAACAATTGCCATCCTTTCGTGCACGGGCGCTGGTCGTTCATGCACAACGGCATGATCGGGGGCTATAACGGCTTTCGCAAACAGGTGGACCAGATGATCCCCGATGCGCTTTACCCGCACCGCAAGGGCGCGACGGACAGCGAGGCGGCCTTTCTGATCGCGCTGGGAAACGGGTTGGAGGCAAACCCGAAGCGGGCGCTGGAACAGACGGTTTTCCAGCTGGAAACGCTGGCGCGGGAACGCGGCGAAAGCCCCTATATGCGCTTCACCGCGGCCTTTAGCGACGGGCGGCGGCTGTTCGGGGTGCGCTATGCCTCGGACAAATTCGCACCGACGCTTTACCTGCGCAAGATGTGCAAATTCGGCGGCCATACGCTGGTATCCGAACCGCTGGAAGTCAGCGACGCCCCGTGGGAGGTCGTGCCCCCCGCAACTTTTGTCGAGATCACCGACGGGCAGGTGGTGCTGTCGGATTTCGTGCCGAACCGCTGTTGCTAAAGCGTTTCGACTTTATGTTGAAACGCAATTCCCGGTCTTTCGCTAGCGCTCAAATGGGAATTGCCTTGTCTGTTGCTTCAAACAAAAGCCGAAACGCTCTAATGCAGTGTGCTGTTTGAAAACAGGTGGATAATGGCGACCCCCGCGATGATGAGCGCCAGTCCGAGGATGGCCGCGAAATCGAGGCTTTGTTTATACCAGAGCCAGCCGATGATGGCGATAAACACGATGCCGAGGCCGGACCATATGGCATAGACGATAGAAACCGGCATGTATTTCAGGGTGCTGGACATGAAGTAGAAGGATGCCATATAGGCCGCGACCATCAGCACCGACGGCCAGAAACGGGTGAATTGCGCCGAGGCCTGCATGGCGGATGTTCCGATGACTTCGGCAATTATGGCAAGCAGCAGATAAATATAATGGACCGGCATGGTCCCCCCTTGCAAAAAGGGCGCCCGAAGCGGGGCGCCCTTCTATTATGGCTTGAAAACCGGGATCAGGCCAGTGCCTTCTGCAGGTTTTCGTCAACCTTTTCCAGGAAGCCCTCGGTGGTCAGCCATTTCTGGTCCGGTCCCACCAGCAGCGCCAGATCCTTGGTCATGAAGCCGCTTTCCACGGTGTCCACAACCACCCGTTCCAGCGTATCGGCAAAGGCGGCCAGCGCGATGTTTTCGTCCAGCTTGGCGCGGTGCTTCAGCCCGCCGGTCCAGGCAAAGATCGACGCGATGGAGTTGGTCGAGGTGGCCTCGCCCTTCTGGTGCTGGCGGTAGTGGCGGGTCACGGTGCCGTGGGCGGCCTCGGCCTCTACGGTTTTGCCGTCCGGCGTCATCAGAATAGAGGTCATCAGCCCGAGCGAGCCAAAGCCCTGCGCAACCGTATCCGACTGCACGTCGCCGTCGTAGTTCTTGCAGGCCCAGACAAATTTGCCGGACCATTTCATCGCCGAGGCCACCATATCGTCGATCAGGCGGTGTTCGTAGGTGATGCCTTTTTCGATGAATTTGTCGGCGAACTCGGCCTCGAAGACCTCCTGGAACAGATCCTTGAAGCGGCCGTCATAGGCCTTCAGGATGGTGTTCTTGGTGGACAGATATACCGGCCAGCCCTTGTCCAGACCGTAGTTGAACGAGGCGCGGGCGAAATCGCGGATGGAATCGTCGCGGTTATACATGCCCATGGCAACACCGGCCGAAGGGGCGTCGTAGACTTCTTCCTCGATCACGGTGCCGTCCTCGCCCACGAATTTCATCGTCAGCTTGCCGGGGCCGGGGAAACGGAAATCGGTGGCCTTGTACTGGTCGCCAAAGGCATGGCGGCCGATGACGATCGGGTCGGTCCAGCCCGGGACAAGACGCGGCACGTTCTTGCAGATGATCGGGGCGCGGAAAATCGTGCCACCCAGAATGTTGCGCAGGGTGCCGTTGGGGCTTTTCCACATCTTCTTCAGGCCGAATTCCTCGACCCGGGCCTCGTCGGGGGTGATGGTGGCGCATTTGACGCCAACGCCGTATTTCTTGATCGCATTGGCCGCGTCGATGGTGATCTGGTCGTCGGTCGCGTCGCGCGATTCAATGCCCAGATCGTAGTATTTCAGATCGATATCCAGATAGGGCAGGATCAGCTTGTCCTTGATGAACTGCCAGATGATGCGGGTCATTTCGTCGCCGTCAAGCTCGACAACCGGGTTTTCGACTTTGATTTTCGTCATGTGCTTTCCCCTTGGGTGGATTGGATTCGTGGTGTCGGGGGCTGTTTAGGGCATTTTGTGGCAAAAGGAAAGAGTTGTATACGTCGGTATACTGAATTTCCGCCCGTTGCAATTTCCCCCCCGTCGGCGTATCCCGCGCCAAACGATAACGGAGGCTGCTATGTCGGGAACCGATCACGCAAAAGACGAAGGATGGCAGGGGCCGACGCCGGCTTTTATTCTGGTGCGCCCGCAGATGGGGGAAAACATCGGCGCGGCGGCGCGGGCGATGTGGAATTTCGGGCTGGACCGGATGCGCCTTGTCGCCCCGCGCGACGGCTGGCCCAATCCCAAGGCGGTTGCCATGGCCTCGGGGGCGGGGCGGGTGCTGGACCAGGTGCGGGTTGTGGAGACGACGGAACAGGCGCTGGAGGATCTGAATTACGTCTTTGCCACCACGGCACGCTCGCGGGATCTGACGAAAACGGTGCTGACGCCGGAACGGGCGATGGCACAGGCGCGCGAGATGATCGCGGCGGGCCAGAAGGTCGGCGTGATGTTCGGGCCGGAGCGTGCGGGGCTGGAAAACGCCGATGTGGTGCGGGCCAATGCGCTGATCTCTATTCCGGTCAATCCGGCCTTTGCCTCGCTTAATCTGGCGCAGTCGGTGCTGCTGAACGCCTATGAATGGCGCCGCAGCGCGCAGGATGTGGCGCCCGAGCTGCGCGAGATGGGCAAGACCCGTTTTGCCACCCATATAGAGGTGGCAAAATTCACCGAGCATCTGGAAGGCCGGCTGGACGATGTCGGGTTTTTCTGGCCGGAGCACAAGCGCGATTCCATGATAGAAAACCTGCGCAACATGTTCTCGCGTCTGGATCTGACGGATGCGGATGTGCGCACGCTGCACGGGGTTTTGCGCGCGCTGACGCAAAAGCGGCCGCCGCAGGATTGAGTCTTGCAGGCCGGCGGGTCGCGCCGTAACCTTCGGGCAAGAAAACAGGGGAGCCCCATGAGCAACACACGCAGTATTTTCGAGGATGTCGATAGCGCCAAAACCGCACCGGCCCCGCAAAAGGGCAAACGCAAACCGGCCCGCAGGGCGATTGCTGTCTGGGTGTCGATCCTGTTTGCCATGGTCGCGGCCATGATCCTGATCGGCGGCATGACGCGCCTGACCGATAGCGGGTTGTCGATTACCGAATGGAAACCCGTAACCGGCGTCCTTCCCCCGATCGGGGCCGATGCCTGGGCGGAGGAATTTAAGAAGTATCAGGCCTCGCCGGAATACCGGTTGCAGAATACGGGCATGACGCTGGCGGAATTCAAAAGCATTTTCTGGTGGGAATGGGCCCATCGTCTGCTGGGGCGTATGGTCGGGCTGGTCTGGGCGGCGGGGATGCTGTGGTTCTGGCTGCGCAAACAGATCCCGGCGGGCTGGGGCATGCGGATGTTCAGCCTGGGCCTGCTGGGCGGTTTGCAGGGGGCGGTCGGCTGGTGGATGGTATCCTCTGGCCTCGTCGGGCGCATGGTCGATGTGGCCTCCTACCGGCTGGCGATCCATCTGGGGCTGGCCTTTGCCATTTTCGGGATCATGGCGTGGTTCGTGTTCGAATTGCGCCGCGAGCCGGCCGACCTGTTGCAGGCCCGCCGGATCCGTGATCGCGGGCTGATGCGGCTGGCGACAGTTCTGGCGGTGGCGCTGTTTGTGCAGATCCTGCTGGGGGCGCTGGTGGCGGGGATCGACGCGGGGCGCAATTACCCGACATGGCCGGATATGGCGGGGGCGTTTTTACCCCCGGAAAGTTTTGAAAATACGCCACTCTGGAGCAATTTCTTTGAAAATCCGGCGCTGGTGCAGTTCAACCACCGCATGATGGGTTATCTGGTGTTTGCGCTGGGGCTTTTCGCATGGTGGCGCAGTCGCAAAAGCCCGCTGGCCGATCTGCGGCGGCGCTTTGACTGGGTGGCGGGGCTGCTGCTGGTGCAGGTGACGCTGGGGATTTTCACGGTGCTTTACAGCGCGCCGGTCGATATCGCCATTGTGCATCAACTGGGCGCGGTGGTGGTGTTCGTGGCTATCCTGCGGGCCCGTTTCGGCGCCGCCTATCCGGTGCAGCAAAGCATCGCGCGGGGCTGATTACTGGTCCCACTCCGGCTTGCGTTTGTCCAGAAAGGCGGCGATGCCCTTTTCGGTTTCGCGGAACAGCATGTTTTCGGCCATATTGGCGCCGGTATAGGCATAGGCTTCCTCCAGCGGCATTTCGGCCTGTTTGTAAAAGGATTCCTTGCCGATTTTCACGGCCACGCCCAGCTGTCCGGCGACCTTTTCGGCCAGCGCGCGGGTTTCGCTTTCCAGCTCGCTTTCGGGCACCACGCGGTTGACCAGCCCCAGTTCGCGGGCGCGGGTGGCATCGATAAATTCGCCGGTGGTCAGCATTTCAAAGGCCTGTTTGCGCGGGATATTGCGGGTCAGGGCCACCATCGGTGTGGAACAGAACAGCCCGATATTGACTCCGTTGACACCAAAGCGCGTGCCGCTCGCCGCAACCGCCATGTCGCAACTGGCGACCAGCTGGCAACCGGCGGCGGTGGCGATGCCGTGGACCTGTGCGATCACCGGTTTGGGCAGCTTTGTGATACGGGTCATCAGCCCGCCGCAGGTGGCGAAGAGGTCGTTGAAATAGGCGCGCCCGCCGTCGGGGGCCTGTCGCGCGGCGGTCATCTGTTTCAGGTCGTGGCCGGCACAAAAGGCCTTGCCCGCGCCCTTCAGCACCACGGCGCGGATGGAATCGTCGGACTCTATATCGTCAAGCGCGGCGTCCAGCGCGGCGAGCATTTCCTCGGACAGGGCATTCAGGCTGCGCGGGGTGTTCATGGTTAATGACGCAACGGCATTTTCATCGTGACGCAGCAAAATATCGGACATTTGGCGGACTCCTGTTAAATTCGGGTAAAGTTTTTCACGAGAGGCACAAATATGAAAGAAAAAAATACCGTGAAGATGAGCATTCCCGAAATGCACGAATTCCTTGCCCGGGTTTTCCCGCAGATGAAGGGGGCATTTGAAATACTGGAGGTGGCGCCGAACCGTCTGCGCCTGCGGATGCGCATCACAGAGGACGACCTGCGCCCGGGGGGGACGGTATCCGGGCCGGCGATGTTTACGGCGGTGGATTGTGCCTATTATATCGCCACGCTGGCCATGATCGGCCCCGAGGCGCTGGCGGTCACCACCAGTTGCTCCATCGATTTCATGCGCAAACCCGGGCCGGTGGACATCATCGCCGAGGCGCGGATACTGAAGCTGGGCAAGGTGTTGAGCGTGGGGGATGTGCTGCTCTATTCCGAAGGCTCGGCGGATCCGGTTGCCCATGCCAACCTGACCTATTCGATTCCGAAAGCTGGGGTAAAATAATACCTAATTTGTAACCGTTTGAAAACGCACAACAAAAACGTGCAAACGGCGATTGACTGTGTTTTTTATATGCGTAAAACCCTCCTATCGAATTCAAGCGGGGGGATTCCCCCCGTGTCTAACCCGAAACGGACCTGAAAAATGAAAACATATTCTGCCAAACCGGCCGATATTGACAAGAAATGGATCCTGATCGACGCCGAGGGCGTTGTTCTGGGCCGTCTTGCCTCTATCGTTGCCATGCGCCTGCGCGGCAAGCATAAAGCCACCTTCACACCGCACATGGATATGGGCGACAATGTGATCATCATCAACGCCGAAAAGGTGCAGATGACCGGTAACAAACGCGCCGACAAGCGGTACTACTGGCACACGGGCCACCCGGGCGGGATCAAGTTCCGCACCGCCGGCGAGCTGCTCGAAGGGAAATACCCCGAGCGTGTCATCACCAAGGCCATCCAGCGCATGCTGCCCGGTGGTCCGCTGTCCAAACAGCAGATGACCAACCTTCGCGTCTATGCCGGTGCCGAGCATCCGCATGAAGCCCAAAACCCTGAAGTTCTGGACGTTAAAGCCATGAACCCGAAAAACACGCGGAGTGCATAAATCATGAGCGATGATATCAAAACACTCGACGATCTGAAAGAGGTTGTCGAAGTCGTGGTTGTAGAAGAAGTTGTTGCCCCGCGCGAACCCGTTCGCGACGAACTGGGCCGGTCCTATGCCACCGGTAAACGTAAGGATGCGGTTGCACGCGTCTGGATCAAGCCCGGTTCCGGTAAAGTTACGGTTAACGGCAAGCCGATGGCTGAATATTTCGCCCGTCCGGTTCTGCAGATGATCCTGCGCCAGCCTTTCGAGGTTGCCGGCGTTACCGGCGAATTCGACGTTATGGCAACCGTCAAGGGCGGTGGTCTTTCCGGTCAGGCCGGTGCGGTAAAGCACGGCATTTCCAAGGCCCTGCAGCTGTTTGAGCCGTCCCTGCGCGCCCCGCTGAAGGCGGCCGGCTTCCTGACCCGCGACAGCCGTGTGGTGGAACGCAAGAAATACGGTAAACGCAAGGCCCGCCGGAGCTTCCAGTTCTCCAAACGCTAGGGTTTGCGATAAAATTTTGCGGAAAGGCGTCGATAAACGGCGCCTTTTTGCGTATGATAGTTCTGTTTTCTCGCCCCGCGCGAGGATTCATGTGTTGTTAACAGTTTTGGTTGAAGGTGCCGCTATGAAGTATGTCGCTGTTCTTGTCGTCGTGATATCGGGTTTGCTGCTTGGGGCCTGCACCCCGCGCAACACCCATTTCGGGGAACCGGTTCCCGAGGATATCTCCGCCAGCTGGCGTCTGGCCGGGGTAGAGGTGATCGTGCCCGAAACCCTGACCGTAAGCGAACACGACACCTACGCCCCCGAGGCCGATATCGTCTGGCACGGGGATCCGCTGTTGCCCGGCACTACCCGCCAGCAGCAGATAGCGGCCATCGTAAAGGCCGGAATCACCGACGCCGCCAAGCGCCTGCACGGCAGCCGCCCTGTAATCCTGCAGGCCACCGTGACCCAGTTCCACGCCATTACGCCGGTCGCGCGCGAAAGCATCGGCGGCATGCACAACGTGGATTTCACCCTGAACGTGCTGGATGCGCGCACTGGCGCCCTGATCATGGGGCCGGTGGCGATAGAGGCGGACGAAGTCGCCCTGTCCGGTGCCGAAGCCTATGCCGCGGCCGATAGGGGGGAGACGCAGAAGGTGCGAATCCGCAACCGTATTTTCCGGGTTGTCGCCACATGGCTGGGCGTGGCCGGTGAAGGCGAGCAGGTCGTGCAGGGCTCGGCTTACGGGGTCGGGCGCTAGCGACGCGGGGTTTATGGGGCTACGCCCTAAGGCCGGTCACAATGTTGATATGGCGCATGGTATTTTTGTGACAAAGGTGTTACCAGACGTCAGGTATCATTCCATTTCATGAGGGGGACTAATGGGTCTGCATCGTTCGGCTGTTCGTGATGTAAGTTATTCAAGCACGGCAAAAACACGGCGCAAACGGGTTTTTATCCGCTCGCTTGAAAATGCAACCGGTCGTATCAAGGTTATTCGCCGCCTGAAAGGGCTGGACGAGGAACTGGCCGGCGGTATCAATTTCTGGGAGGCGATGGCGCAGCGCTATCGTCTGGATCTGGAGGTCATTTCCGGCTCGCTCGACAATATTCCACAGAGCGGCCCGCTGGTTCTGCTGTCCAACCACCCCTACGGCATCCTCGACGGGCTGACGATGGGGCGGATCCTGTCGCAGACCCGCGGCGATTTCCGTATTCTGGCACATCGGGTTTTTACCAAGGCCAACGATATCGGCGACCACATCCTGCCGATCAGTTTCGACGACACCCGCGAGGCCGTCGCGCTGAACCTGAAAACCCGCCAACAGGCCCTGAGCTATCTGAAAGAGGGGGGCGCCGTCGGGATTTTTCCGGGGGGGTCGGTTTCCTCGCCTCCGCGCGCACTGGGGTTCCCGATGGATCCGGTGTGGCGGACGTTCTCGGCCAAGATGATCACGAAATCCGGTGCAACCGTGGTGCCGATGTTCTTCGAGGGGCATAACTCGCGCCGGTTCCAGGTGGTGGGGCATTACAACAAAACCGTCCGCACCGCGCTGTTGATCAGCGAATTCAAGCGCCGCCTGAACCGTCCGGTCCGGGTTGCCATCGGCGAGGCACTGGATCAGGACGCGCTGGAGGCTTACGCAAAAGATCCGCGGGCAATGATGGATTTCCTGCGCGAAAAGACGTATAGCCTGTCCCCGAAGCCGGTGAATACGAACGTATACGGCAAGGATTTCTAACGAAAGGCGGCACAGCATGGCGATCGGGGTTTTTGACAGCGGCCTCGGCGGGCTGACAGTGCTGCAGGCGTTGCAAAAACGGCTGCCGGATCAGGCGTTTGTCTACTTCGGGGATAACGCCAATGCCCCGATTGGCGGGCGGCCGGCAGAGGAAATTCATGACATTACCCGCAACGGGGTGCAGCGGCTGTTCGATGCGGGCTGCGATCTGGTGATTCTGGCGTGCAATACGGCCTCGGCGGTGGCGCTGCATGATTTGCAGGTGAACTGGCTGACGGGGGAGCGCCGCGTTCTGGGCGTTTTCGTCCCGGTGATAGAGGATCTGACCCGCCGTGACTGGGGCGACAACACGCCGCCCAGCCATACGGGGCTGCATAATGTGGCGCTGTTTGCCACGCCGGCAACGGTCGAAAGCGGCGCCTTCCCCCGCGAGCTGAAATTCCGCGCCCGCGATGTCGATGTCGTGGCCGAGGCCTGCGTCGGGCTGGTCAATGCGATCGAGGCGGGGGATATTCCCGGGGCGGAAGCGCTGGTGGATGCCCATGTCGCCAGCCTGCTGGAACGGCTGCCGGCCCCGCAGGCGGCGGTTCTGGGCTGCACGCATTATCCGCTGTTGCAGGACCGTTTCCGCGCCGCGCTGCCGCCCGATACACGGCTGGTATCGCAACCGGATATCGTGGCCGACAGTCTGGCCGACTATCTGG
>JALWQC010000512.1 GCA_027080755.1 Paracoccaceae bacterium | reverse complement strand
CATGGAAACCGCCGCCCAGAATGATACGGAATCGCCTGATCTGTGCATGATATGCCCCTGTTTGCCTGTATTCCCCCGCCTGATACAGGAATCACCCCCGCAGGAACAGCGGGATTCGGGGGGGATTTTGCAAATCGGGGCAAAGCACGGGGCAAAATGCAACAATTCGGGGGCGAAATATCGCATTCCGCATCTCCACCCCACAAAAACCTCGTATTTTTCAAATAATTTTCTTCTGTAAAATCAGTCTATTACAAAAAAAATTAACCATTTTTTAACGATAGCTGTCTTTTGCCAGCTCCCTGCCCCATTTCCGCCGCATTCTCCTGATTAATAGAATACAGTTGGATCGGAAGGGAAAACCCCGAAGTTCCGGTAAAGTAGATGGTAACACCCGGTTGGGCTAACCTTAACAATCCTTGGAAAGGGAAATACAATGAAACTGTTCGCAAACTTTGCAAAAAATGAATCCGGTGCCGTAACTGTTGACTGGGTTGTTCTGACCGCAGCCATCGTTGGTATCGCAATCGCCGTTCTGACCGTCATCTCCGGTGGCATCGGTTCAGCTGCAAGCGGCATCGACTCCCAGCTGACCGCTGCTGGCACCAACTCCGCAATTTCCAGCGCCATCAACCCGTAAGCGCTGACCTTTCGGGATTTCCCGAACGGATGAATGCAGGCCGGGGCGGTATTTCGCCCCGGTCTTTTTGTGTCTGCACGGGCGGCGGACATTTCATTTGAATATAGCGCCCATCTGTCGTATCTGTTGCAAAACCACCGGACGGCCGCAACTGCATGACCGCAGCTGCGCCCTCCATGACCCGAGGATACCGCATGCGCATTGTTTTCGCCTTTGTTCTACTTGTTGGTCTCGGCCTTGCCGGAACCGCCGCTTATATGGTGATGCAGAAATTCAACCAGTACGAGGCCAACCTGGCCGAGGAACGCCGCAACAAAGTGCCCCAGATCGAAACGGTAGAGGTTGCCGTTGCCGCCAAGCCGCTGACATTTGCGCAAAAGCTGCAACCCGACGATGTAGTCATGATCAAATGGCCCGCCGATGCGGTCCCTATGGGCGCCTTCACCAGCAAAGAGGCCGTTTACGGCGATGACCCGACGGTCCAGCGCACAATCCTGAAGGATATGGTCGCAAACGAACCGATCATGCTGGGTCTTGTGTCCGAGCTGGGCGGCGACGCGGGCATCCGCTCGCGACTGGCGCCGGGCATGCGGGCGGTTACGATCCGTGTGGACGTCACCACCGGTGTGTCCGGTTTCCTGCAGCCCGGTGACAAGGTGGATATTTTCTGGTCGGGCGAAAGCAACGGGCGCACCATTACCAAACTGTTGCTGGAAAAGGTTCTGATTATCGCGGTGGATCAGGAAACCACCGGCGATTCCATGACCGCCAATGTGGCCCGCACAATCACGGTAGAGGTCTCCCCCGACATCGTGGCCAAGCTGACACAGGCGCAACGCACCGGCACGCTGACCCTGTCGCTGCGCGGGGTGGAAGACACCGCCGATGCCGGCGCCATCGAGATCAACCAGAAAGACATCACCGGCGAGGTCGAGCAGGTCATACAGGAAGAAAAAGTCTGCACGATCACCACCCGCAAGGGCACCGAAGTGGTGGAACTGGTCGTCCCCTGCCCCCAGAACTAGGGCGTTTCGACGCCATCGGTTGAGATTTTCCATCCGGCAAAGGCCGTCCCGCCCGGGGCGGCTTTTTTGCAGGAAACCGGACGGAAACACTGGCAAAAATGTCACAGGTGATTCGCTTTTTTCGGGCGAATCAGGGAAGCAGTTGAAAAAGTTGTTGAAAATCGCCTCGAATTCGCGCAGTCTGCCGGAATAGACGCAGAAAATGCGCGAATTTTAACAATAGTGGTTTTGAGAGGCAGGATCACATGAGCTTTACCAACCTGATTCGGGGGGGTCTTCTTGGACTCGTCCTAACGGGTCCCATGCTAACACAAGCACACGCCGAAGGTGGCCTGTCCGTGTTGCGCGGGACTACATCAAGTAATATCTCTGTCGCGGTCAACCGCGCCATTGTCGTTCAGAGTGACCAGGTATTTTCCGATGTTTCCGTAGCCAATCCGGCAATTGCCGATATTGCAACACTGTCCGAGAACACGCTTTATGTGCTCGGGAAAGTGCCGGGGCGCACAACCCTGACAATTTTTGCCGCCGACGGCAGCCTTGTTTCCAACGTCGATGTGCGGGTTCTGCCCGATGTCGCGGAATTCAAGGAACGTCTGGCCGAAATCCTTCCGGGGGAAAACATCCAGGTACGCACCGCCAATGACGGGATCGTGCTGAGCGGCACGGTTTCGGGCGAACGCAAGATTGCCCGCGCGATGGAACTGGCCAACCGCTATGCACCGGACAAGGTTACCAACCTTATGATGGTCGGCGGCACACAGCAGGTGATGCTGCAGGTACGTTTCGCGGAAATGAACCGTTCCGTATCCAAAAGCCTCAGCTCCAGCGTCGGGATTACCGGTCTGGCGGGTGGCGGCACGATCGGCATGGCCCCGCAGGCGCCCCCGTCCGGCTCCGAAGGGGGGATCGGCTTTACCTTCGGTGGTGGCGGCGTTGCCGTGAATGTGCTGATGAAAGCCCTTGAAAGCAAGGGCATGGTCCGCACTTTGGCCGAGCCGAACGTTGTGGCGATTTCCGGTCAGGAAGCCAGCTTTATTGCCGGCGGCGAATACCCCTTCCCCGACCGCACCGGCAACGGTGAACCGTCGATTACCTACAAACCTTTCGGCATTACGCTGAAATTCACGCCGACGGTGATTGATAACAAGTCGATCAGCCTGAAACTGGCCACCTCGGTCAGCTCTATCGACCGGTCTGTCAACTATAACGGTGTGTTCGGCTTCAAGAACCGCAGCACGGAAACCACCGTGGAAATGCGCGACGGTCAAAGCTTTGCCATTGCCGGCCTGTTGCAGGACGACTTCGGGGATTCTGTTTCGCAGGTTCCGTGGCTGGGCGATGTGCCGATCCTTGGCACGCTGTTCCGCTCCTCCGACTTCCAGCGCAACCAGAGCGAGCTGGTGATCATCATCACCCCGCATCTTGTTGCCGCAACGAATTCGGACGCGCTGAGCATGGCAACCAGCAACATGCGCATCCCCACAGAGGAAGAGCTCTTCCTGCTGGGGACGACCGAAGGGTCTTCGCTGCTCGGGGGGTCCGGTTCGGACATCCAGGGTTCCTATGGCTACGTGATGGAGTAACACCATGAAAACCTTACTCAAACTGACCGTCACCGCCTCTGTTCTGTTTACCGCAGGGTGCCTGGACAAGGCCGGAACACTGGCGAACGAGGAAACCTTTGCCGAGGCAGCCACCGCCAACCAGTTCGCGCAGACCGCGTATCTGGAACCCGGCGAAATGCTGCGCAGTCTGGACCAGCGTTTCCGCAAATCCGTGCCGACCATGATCAACTTCGAGTTCAACAAAGCCACGCTGGACACCGAAGCCAAGCAGATCCTGCGTCGGCAGGCCGCCTGGATCAAACAGTTCCCGATGGTGCGCTTCAAGGTGTTCGGGCATACGGACAAGGTCGGCTCTGCTGCCTATAACCGTCGTCTGGGCATGCGCCGCGCGCAGGCTGCCGTGAACTATCTGGTCTCGCAGGGCGTTCCGCGCCGGGCGCTGATTGCCGCCGTATCGCGGGGCGAGAGCGAGCCGCTGGTCAACACGGAAAACCGTGAACGTCTGAACCGGCGCACCGTGACCATGGTTGCCGGCTTCGTGAAGGGCTACCGCGGCAGCGACTTCGACGGCAAGGCCGCCGTGCGGGCCTATAACGCCTATCTGGCGACCTTCGGCCAATAGAATCCGGCAACGTTCTGCCGAAAAGGGCTCCTTCGGGGGCCCTTTTGCATTTCGGGGCATATTCTATTGATTTTATGGTTAATAAATGTTTTGTTAACGGTTGAATAGTTTACGGTTGTCCCTTGATACGCGCCGGACGGACATTAATTTCTAGGTAACTTTGTTATTGTATCCGTGTTGCATGGGGGGCGACCTATTTGTCGTGAGGGATAATGGCACTACTAAAACTGAAAGAACGTGTGATCGAGGTTTTCGCAGCCACGCGCGACATCAAGCAATTTCCGCAGCTGAGCAGCGAGCTGACCAACCTGTTTTCCAGAAACTGGGCGGTTGGCTCCTTCCCCGAGGCGATGAAATCGCTTGAGCGCGGTTCGCTGGACCAGATGGAATTTGTCGTTGTCTGCGTGGACAAGCAGGACGAGGAAAACCTCGAGCCGATCCTCGGCTTTATCGACGGGGTCAAGGCACGCGGATCCAAGGCGATCCTGATTGCCAGCGATGTCAGCCCGGCCGTTCTGCACCGCCTGTTGCGCCACGGGGCGGATGACTTCATCCCCTACCCTTTCCCGCCGGACGCCTTTGCCGAATCGCTGGAACGTCTGCGTCAGGAACCGGAAAAAGCCGCCGCTGCGGAAACGGCCTCGTCCACTCCGCGCAAGGGGTTTATCCTGCCGGTCTATGGTCTGGCCGGCGGCGTCGGGGCCACCACATTTGCCGTCAACCTGGCCTGGGAACTGGCCACACACGACAAGAATTCCAAAACCCGCGTTGCCATTCTGGACCTGAATTTCCAGTCCGGTTCCGTTGCAACCTATCTGGACCTGCCGCGCCGTGACGCGGTGGCCGAGATGCTGACGGATATGGACAATCTGACGCCCGAAAGCTTCGCCCAGAGCCTGACCTCTTTCAAAAGCCGGCTGGCGGTGATGACCGCACCGCCCGAAACCATGCCGCTGGATATCGTGGACGGGGATGCCATCCACCGTCTGCTGGCGCTGGCGCAGTCGAAATACGATTTTGTTGTCGTCGATCTGCCGCCGCTGCTGGTGAACTGGTCCGCCGATGTGCTGCAGATATCGGAAACCTATTTCAGCATGCTCAGCCTCGATATGCGCTCGGCCCAGAACGCGATCCGCTTCCTGCGCACCCTCAAGGCCGAGGAATTGCCCGAGGAAAAGCTGCAGTTCGTTCTGAACTTTGCCCCCTCTTTCACCGATGTCAGCGGCAAGGCGCGGATCAAGCGGTTTTCCGAAAGTCTGGGGATCGACGTGGAAATCCAGCTGCCCAACGGCGGCAAATCCATTCTGGCGGCCTGCGATCAGGGCGCGCCCCTTGCCATTGCGGCCCCCAAGAACGCCCTGCGCAAGGAAATCCGCAAGATTGCCGCCGCGCTGGTGACAACGGCCGAAGAAATGAAAGCCGCGATCGTCTAGGAGGGCGCCATGTTTCGACGTTTTGAAAAAAAGCCGGCCAAACCTGCCGCCCCCTCGCTGGTGCCCGGCGGAAAAGCCCCCGAGGCAGCCAAGCCCGCGGCCAAACCGGCGGCCAAAACCGCCCCTGCCGTCGGCCTGGACATCCCCAAACCGGCGCCGAAACCGAAGCCGGCACAAAGCGCGGCCTCGCAGATGGATCCCAAAGAAGAAAAGCGCATGGCGCGGCTGCTGGATATCCGCATGGATCTGCACAAGCGCCTGCTGGAAACCCTGAACCTGGCCGCCCTTGAACGGGCCAGTGACGAGGACCTGCGCCGCGAGGTTTCCGCCATCGCCCGCGAGGGTCTGCGCGAAATGGGGATAGTTCTGAACGCCAGCGATCAGGAAGAGGTGATACAGGGCCTGATGGACGAGGTGGTCGGCCTTGGCCCGATCCAGCCGCTGCTGGATGATCCCACCGTCAACGATATTCTGATCAACGGCAGCCAGCAGATTTTCGTCGAACGCGCCGGTAAGCTGGAACTGACGCCGGTCCGCTTCAAGGATGAACGCCATCTTATGCGGATCATTGACAAAATCGTATCCGCCGTGGGACGACGGGTTGACGAAAGCTCGCCCTATGTGGATGCGCGCCTTGCCGACGGCTCGCGTTTCAACGCCATGGTGCCGCCCTGTGCGGTGGACGGCTCGCTGGTGTCGATCCGCAAATTCACCAAGGAAAAGCTGTCCATCGACCAGCTGATAGAATTCGGCGCCTTTAACGAGGCCATGGCCACCTATCTGCAGGCCGCCGTTTCCACGCGCCTGAATATTATCGTCTCGGGCGGGACCGGCTCGGGTAAAACGACGACGCTGAACGCGCTGTCCGGCTTTATCGACGACGCCGAACGTATCGTCACGATCGAGGACACGGCCGAGCTTCAACTGCAGCAGGTGCATGTGGGACGCATGGAAAGCCGCCCCGCCAACGTGGAAGGCAAGGGCGAAGTTTCCCAGCGCGACCTTTTGCGCAACGCCCTGCGTATGCGCCCCGACCGCATTATCGTCGGCGAGACGCGCGGCGACGAGGTGATCGACATGTTGCAGGCCATGAACACCGGCCACGACGGCTCCATGACCACGATCCACGCCAACTCGGCGCGCGATGCGATTGCGCGTCTGGAAAACATGATCGCCATGACCGGCGTGGAACTGCCGCTCAAGGCCAGCCGGGCGCAGATTGCCTCGGCTGTGAACCTGATCGTGCAGATCAGCCGCCTTCAGGACGGCTCGCGGCGCATGATTTCCATCACCGAGATCACCGGCATGGAAGGTGACATCATCCAGATGCAGGAAATCTTCAAGTTCAAGCGCACCGGCATCGACGAAAACGGCAAAATTCTGGGCGAATTCGTCTCGGGCGGTCTGCGCTCGGCCTATACGGAGCGGTTCAAACAGTGGGGCTTCGAGCTTCCGAGTGATATCTATGCAGGTGGGGACCTGTAAACCAAGGGAATTTACATGAGCATACAACCACTTATCTACGCTCTGATCTTTGTCGGTGTCTTCTTTATGATCGAGGGCATCTATCTGGCGTTTTTCGGGAAATCCGTGCGTCTGGATGCCAAGGTCAACCGGCGTTTGCAGCTGCTGCAAAGCGGTGAAAGCCAGCAGGACGTTATGGAAACCCTGCGCCGCGAACGCGAGCAGCACCAGGGCGCCGCCAACATCCCGCTTCTGGCGCCGCTGTCGACCAAGGCCGCGCAGGCCAATATCGCCTTTTCCCCCGTGGCCCTGATCGGGGTTATGATCTTTCTGGCCGTCGTCAGTTTTGTCGCCCTGACCCTGTTTACCGGCACCGCGCTGAACCTGCGCATCGGGATTTCCGTGGTTATGGGCTATGGCGCCGTGTATGTCTGGCTGAACAACAAGGCCAAAAAACGTATTTCCCTGTTCGAGGAACAGCTGCCCGACGCCGTGGAGCTGATCGTGCGCTCCTTGCGGGTGGGGCATCCGTTTTCCAGCGCCGTTTCTTCGGTGGCACAGGAAATGCCGGACCCGCTGGGAACGGAATTCGGCATGCTGGCCGATGAATCCGCCTATGGTATGGACATCACGGAATCGCTGGAAAACATGGCGGAACGTATTGATGTGCAGGATCTGCGCTTCCTGACGGTGGCGGTAAAAATCCAGTCGCAATCGGGGGGTAATCTGGCCGAGATTCTGGAAGGTCTGGCCAAGGTGATCCGCTCGCGTTTCAAACTGTTCCGCCGCGTGCGCGCCATCACGGCCGAGGCAAAATGGTCCGGATGGTTCCTGTCCATCTTCCCGCTGCTGGCGCTGGTCATGATCAACGTCTCGCAGCCGGGCTATTACGACAAGGTCATGGACACCCCCGTCTTTGTCCCCGCGGCCATTGTGGTCGGCATCTTCCTGACCGTGAACGTGATTTTCATGCGTATCATGGTCGATATCAAGGTTTGACGGGGTTTAGCGAATGGATTTTCTGACAAACAGCTGGGCCTTCGTGAACGCATTTTTCGGCCCGATGACCCCCTTCGCCGTGTTCGGCCTGCTGGGGGTCTATCTGATATTGCTGGCCCTTCCGGTCCTCTTCAAAAAAGAGACCGACCCTTTTTCCAAGCTCCAGCCCGCCGGCCGCGCCCTTGCCGCCAAAGGTAAAAAGGACAAGGAAGAGGTCGCCCAGCCCAAGCTGCGCTATGACAGCGGACGCAAGATCAACCTTGATAAATTCAAGGAATATCTGGAACCCCAGGACGAGGAAGAGCTTTCCGCCGCCCGCCTGAAGCTGATCCAGGCCGGATACCGTTCCAAGGACGCGGTGCGCACGATGAACTTTGCCAAGATGGTGATGGGCATCGGCTTCATGCTGATCGGCATCCTTTATGTGCTGATCCAGCCGCAAACCCCGGGGCTGATGGGCGTTATCATGATCATCATGATCCCCGCCGTCATCGGCTATTACCTGCCGATCTACTGGGTGGAGCGGCGCCTGCAGCAACGGCAGGAAGATGTCACCAACGCCTTTCCCGACGCGCTCGACCTGATGCTGGTCTGCGTAGAGGCGGGGCAATCCCTCGATCAGGCGATTTTGCGCGTGGCGGTGGAAATCCGCAAATCCTATCCGACACTGGCCGAGGAATTCGAGATCGTCGCCAACGAAATGCGCGCCGGTAAAGACCGCGTGACCGTGCTGCGCGACATGGCCGAACGCTGCGGCGTTTCGGATATCAGCGCCTTTGTGACCGTGCTGGTGCAATCGGCCAAATTCGGTACCTCTATTGCCGAGGCCCTGCGCGTTTACGCCAGCGAGATGCGCGACAAACGTGTGATGCGCGCCGAGGAAAAGGCCAACGTCCTGCCAACCAAACTGACGGTGGGCACCATGATGTTCACGGTGCCGCCGCTGCTGATCATTCTGGTGGGGCCGTCGATCTATGACATCTATGTGAACCTGCTGAAATGACGCGACACCCTTTCAGGCACGGGGGGCTGCTGGGCGTTGTCTTGCTGCTCGGCGCCTGCAACACCGCCAATTTCGATCTGGGGACCGAGGCCAACCGCATCGGCCCGCCCCCGCCCCTCGGCACGCCGCGGGTGGACAAGCCGGTGGACGGTATGATCGTCGGGGACCGCCTGATGGCGGCGGGGGAATATGTGCTGGCGCTGGCCGCCTATGAACGCGCCGCGGCCGAGGATGGCATCAGCGCCGAGGTGCTGAGCGCGATGGGAACCGCCAACCTGAAACTGGGGCGGGTCAACCAGGCCCGCGAGCTGCTGGAAAAGGCGGTCGCGGCGGATGAACGATCCGTTCCCGCCTGGAACAATCTGGGCGTCGTGCTGATCGATCTGCACGAATACCATCAGGCGCGCGAGGCTTTTCGCGTCGCCTTCGGCATCGACAACGGCGATTCCGAGCTGATCCGGCAGAATTTGATCCTTGTAAACAAGCTGATTGCGCAAGAATTGGCCAAAATCCCCGAAACCGGCGACTTTTCACTAGTCCGGCACGGAAATGGCAGCTACTTTCTGGTAGGAAATTAAAAAAGGGGCGGGCAGATGAAGATTATCAAGATGCAGACAATCGTTGCCGGCGGCCTGTTGGCCGTCAGCGTGGCCGCATGTTCCCCGATGACAGAGGCGGAAAAAAATGCCTCGCTCGGGCCGATGAACGTGGTGGATGAAACCGGGCTTGACGATATCATGCTCAACCTTGCGGACCCGGAAGAGGCCGTCGCCTTTTTCCGTGACTCGCTGGCACAACACCCCGATAGGGTGGATCTGAAACGGGGCTATGCGAAATCGCTGGTGCGGGCCAGGAAATATTCCGAGGCCGCGCTGGTGTTCGAGGAACTCGTCGCCAGCGGCGAGGCCACGGACGAGGACCGTCTGGCCTATGCGGAATCGCTGGTGCGCAACGGGGCCTGGGAAGACGCCAAAAAACAGCTGGACGCCATCGCCCCGACGGTCGAAACCTTCAAACGCTATTTTCTGGAGGCGCTGGTCGCGGACCACAACAAGGAATGGGAAAAGGCCGACCGTTTTTACGACATCGCCCGCGGGCTGACGACAAAACCGGCGCAGGTGCTGAACAACTGGGGCATTTCCAAGCTGAACCGCAAGCAATACGACAACGCCGACAAGCTGTTCAAACAGGCGATCGTTGCCGACCCGAAACTGTTCGCGGCCAAGAACAACCTGGTGCTGTCGCGCGCCAAACGCCGGATCTACGAACTGCCGGTGATGCCGATGACGGACAAGGAACGCGCGGTTCTGCTGTATAACATGGCGCGCGAC
>JALWQC010000511.1 GCA_027080755.1 Paracoccaceae bacterium | reverse complement strand
CCATGCGCGCGCGCGGGCTGGCGCTTGGCGGCACGCTGGAAAATGCGGTGGTGGTCGAGGGCGACAAAATCCTGAACCCCGAAGGGCTGCGCCATGCGGATGAATGTGTGCGCCACAAAATGCTGGATGCCCTTGGTGATCTGGCGCTGGCGGGTGGCCCGATTCAGGGGAAATACCGCGGCGAACGGGCCGGCCACAACCTGACCAACCTGTTGTTGCGCAAGCTTTTCGCCACGCCCGAAGCCTTTGAATGGGTGTCGGCGGACGGGGAGCTGGCGGCGCGTTTGCCCGGGGTTGGCCTGCGCGCCTCGGACATGGATATGGCGGTTTAAGGCCTGTGATACCACATAGGGTATTAAGAATCCTTTTTCCCGACAAATTCCTGTGGTAACCAGATATAAATGGCTGGTAATATCCGGCCGGAAATGACGTGTTCAAGTTTCGAGGGATAGTATGTCAGGCGCATTTAAAGGGTTCAAAGGGGTTGCCATTGTTCTGATGGTTCTAACCGTGGCGGCATGTTCCGGCAAAGGCAGCAAGCAGGTAACCGAAGGCACCTCTGCGGCCCAGATCATGGCACTGGCACAGGCCGAGGTGGATCGCGGCCGCTACAAGAACGCTGCCGAATATTATTCCGAGGTCGAGCGCCTGCACCCCTATTCCGCCGAAGCCCGCGCCGCGCTTCTGGGCGCGGCCAAGGCCTATCGGGAAAAACAGATGTATCCCGAAAGCCGCGCCGCCGCGAACCGCTATCTGGATTTCTACCCGACCACGGCGGATGCGCCCTTTGCCATGTATCTGGTGGCGCTTTCCTATTACGACCAGATTATCGACGTGGAACGGGACCAGCACAACACCTTCCGCGCCCTGCAGGTATTCCGCAAGCTGATCGAAACCTATCCGGGCACGGAATACGCGCGCCTGGCCGAGGAAAAATTCGGCATTGCCCTGAACCAGCTGGCGGGCAAGGAAATGGACATCGGGCGCTATTACCTGAAGCGGGGCGATTATGTCGCCGCGATCGAACGCTTCCGCGTGGTCAAGGACGACTACGGCGACACGCAGCAAACTCCCGAGGCGATCTATCGCATGGTAGAGGCATACCTCTCGCTTGGTCTGACCGGCGAGGCAAGCGCCGCCGCGAACGAACTGGCGAACCGGTTCCCCGATAGCCAATGGCGCAGCGATGCCGACCGGCTGCTGTCGCGCAGCTAGGGTGGATGACGCGCGGGGGGCAGGGTAATGCTGCACGGGCTGTCGATCCGTAACATTCTGTTAATAGAGTCGCTGGATATGGAATTCGGCGCCGGCCTGAACGTGCTGACCGGTGAAACGGGGGCGGGGAAATCTATCCTGCTGGATGCGCTGGGGTTTGTGCTGGGCTGGCGCGGCAAGGCCGACATCGTGCGCGCCGGTGCCGATCTGGGCGAGGTGACGGCCAGTTTCGACCTGCCCGAAAACCATCCGGCCCGCGCGGTGCTGGAGGATGCAGGCCTGCCCTGTGACGACAGTCTGATCCTGCGGCGGGTCAACAGCCGCGACGGGCGCAAGCGGGCCTATGTCAACGATCGCGCCTGTTCCGGCGAAACCCTGCGCCGGCTGTCGGCGCATCTGGTGGAAATCCACGGGCAGCATGACGACAAGGGCTTGCTGGACCCGAAATCGCACCGTGCCATGCTGGACGAATATGCCAATGTCGGGGCGGAACTGGCCGCCCTGCGCGGGGTCTGGAACGATCTGGCGGCCGCGCGCAAAACCCTGTCGCAGGCGCGCACGGATCTGGCCGAGGCCGCCAAGGACGCCGAATTCCTGCGCCACTCGCTGGACGAACTGGATCGTCTGTCCCCCGAGGCGGGCGAAGACGAAACCCTTGATAAACAACGCCGTATCATGCAGGCCGCCGCGCGCATCCGCGAGGATATCGCCAAGGCGGGGCAGGCAATCTCGCTGGACGGGGCCGAGGGGCTGATGGGCGATGCCATCCGCTGGCTGGAGGATGCCGCGCCACAGGCCGACGGGCGGCTGGAGGAACCGGTGGAATCCCTCGGTCGGGCCTTGTCCGAACTGGCCGAGGCGCAGGCCGGCATCGAATCCGCGCTGGAGGCGCTGAATTTCAACCCGCACGAGCTGGAACAGGTAGAGGAACGCCTGTTCGCCATTCGCGGCCTTGCCCGCAAACACGCGGTCCTGCCCGATGCCTTGCCCGAACTGGCCGAGGATTTCCGTGCCCGTCTGGAAAAAATCGACATGGGCGGCGATCACATTGCCGATCTGGAACAGGCGGTCAAGGATATCGAAACCCGCTATGCCACCCTTGCCGCCGATCTGGGCACGAAACGGCGGGCGGCGGCAGAACGTCTCGATCAGGCGATGGCGGCAGAGCTGGCCCCCCTGAAGATGGAGCGCGCCGTTTTCACCACCCGCATCACCGAGGCCGAGGCTGGCCCCGAAGGGGGCGAGCGGGTCAGCTTTCGCGTGGCCACCAACCCCGGCGCGCCGGCAGGACCGATCGACAAGATTGCTTCGGGCGGGGAACTGTCGCGG
>JALWQC010000510.1 GCA_027080755.1 Paracoccaceae bacterium | reverse complement strand
CGGGGCGTCGGGCGGGGCGGGGGCGTGTTCGCGCAGGACGGCGGCGGTCTGCTGGGCGGGGACGACCAGCAGCGTCGCCTTGGCGCGGGGGGGGATGGTTTGGGTCATGCGGACGGTGTCGGGCAGGGGGAAAAGCGGCGCGCGCGGGCTGCGCGACCACAGGGCGACCTCGGCCCCGCCGCGCCCCAGAACGCAGGCCAGTGCGGTGCCGAAGGCCCCGGCGCCCAGAATTGCAATCATGCCTTTGCCCCCTTCTTTCCAGAGCCCAGCATAGGTTTCGCGGCCTTGTCGAGCGGCCAGCGCGGGCGGGCGGTGATATCTGCATGCGGGTCGAAATCGGGCAGGGCCATCTGTTCCAGCCCCGCCCAGGCGATCATCGCCGCGTTATCGGTGCAAAGCGCCAGCGGCGGTGCCAGAAAGGCAAAGCCGGCGGCCTGTGCCACCGTGTCCAGCTGCGCGCGGATCAGGGCATTGGCCGAGACCCCGCCCGCCACCGCCAGAACCGGCGCGGGGCTGTCGTAGGCCTCCTGAAAGGCCAGACAGGCGCGGCGGGATTTTTCCGCCAGCACATCGGCCACGGCGGCCTGAAAACCGGCGCAAAGGTCGGCGCGGTCCTGTCGGGGCAGCCCCGATTTTTCCACCACGATCCGGTCCCGTTCGCGCCGCAGTGCCGTTTTCAGACCGGAGAAGGACATATCGCAGCCCGGACGGTCCAGCAGCGGGCGGGGGAATTTGAAACGGGTCGGGTCGCCGCGCAGGGCCTCGCGCTCTACCTCCGGTCCGCCGGGATAGCCGAGCGCCAGCAGTTTTGCGGTTTTGTCAAAGGCCTCGCCCGGGGCATCGTCGATGGTGCCGCCAAGCCGGTGAAAGCTGTCCGGCCCCGCAACGGCGATAAACTGGCAATGCCCGCCCGATACCAGCAGCATCAGATAGGGAAACTCCAGCCCGTCGGTCAGGCGCGGGGTCAGGGCGTGGCCGGCAAGGTGGTTAATGCCGGTCAGCGGCTTGCCCGCCCCCGCCGCCAGCCCCTTGGCCGCCATGACGCCGGACATGACGCCGCCGATCAGGCCCGGGCCGGCGGTCACGGCGATGGCATCCACATCCGCCAGCGCCAGACCGGCCTCTGCCAGTGCCTGTTCGACGCAGATATCCACCCGTTCCGCATGGGCGCGCGCGGCGATTTCCGGCACCACCCCGCCAAAGGCCGCGTGCAGATCCACCTGACCGGCGACAATGCTGGACAGGATCTCGCCGCCGCCTTGCCCCGGAATGCCGCGAACAACAGCGGCGGCGGTGTCGTCGCAGCTGCTTTCGATGCCTAAAATTGTTACCGATTGTCCCATATTGCCTTCTTTGGATTGCACAGCCGTTCTGTTGGGGGTAACACCGTCGCCATGAGCAAGCAATACACCACCGCAAACACCCTCAAAATCGGCACCCGCGGGTCGCCGCTGGCCCTTGCGCAGGCGGTTGAAACCCGTGCGCGTCTGATGGCGGCGCATGACATGCCCGAGGAGGCCTTCGAGATCATCGTCATCCAGACCACGGGGGACGCGGTGCAGAACCGGCCCCTGTCGGAAATCGGCGGCAAGGGGCTGTTCACCAAAGAGATAGAACAGGACCTGCTGTCGGGCGCTATCGACATCGCCGTGCATTCCATGAAGGACATGCCCACCGTGCTGCCCGAGGGGTTGGAGCTGTCCACCTTTCTGCCGCGCGAGGATGTGCGCGATGCGTTTATCAGCCTGAAATACACCTCTATCGACGAGCTGCCCGAGGGGGCTGTGGTCGGCTCCAGCAGCCTGCGCCGTCGTGCGCAGCTGGCCGCCGTGCGCCCGGATTTGCAGCTGGTGGAATTCCGCGGCAACGTGCAGACCCGTCTGCGCAAGCTGTCCGAGGGTGTGGCCGAGGCAACCTTTCTGGCCTGCGCCGGCCTGCAACGGCTGGGCAAATCCGACATTGCCAACCCGATTCCGGTCGAGCAGATGCTGCCCGCCGTGGCGCAGGGGGCGATCGGGATTGAACAGCGGATCGGGGATGCGGATGTGTCCGCGTTGCTGGCGCCGATCAACGATGCGGATACGGAAACCCGTCTGCTGGCGGAACGGGCGTTTCTGGGGGTTCTGGACGGCTCCTGCCGCACCCCCATTGGCGGGCTGGCCCTGCTGGATGGCGAGCGGCTGGAATTCCGTGGCGAGGTGCTGCGGCCCGACGGCTCGGAAATCCATCGGGGGGTGTGGACCGGTGCGGCGGCGGATGCGGCCGAAATCGGCGCTGCGGCCGGTGCCGAGCTGAAGGCGAAAATGGGGGAGGGGTTTTTTGGCTAGGGGCAAAACCCTGCTGCTGACCCGCCCCCTTGCGCAATCACAGGCGTTGGCCCGCGATATTGCCCGCCTGAATCCCGCGACAACCTGCCTGCTGTCCCCCCTTCTGGAAATCACATTCACCGGCAGCCTGCCGCCGCTTGACGGTTTCGGCGGGCTGGTTTTTACCTCGGCCAACGGGGTGCGGGGCTATGCTCTGGTCGGCGGGACGCCGGATCTGCCGGC
>JALWQC010000509.1 GCA_027080755.1 Paracoccaceae bacterium | reverse complement strand
GTCATCACGGCCCCGATGGGCGCGGCGGCGCGGGCGGCCAGCGCGGATACATGGTGGCGCCGGATCAGCCAGACCAGCGAGGCGACAAACATCATGATCCAGATATTGATGGCCAGCATGGCGGCCGGCACATGGATATAGATGATTTTGACGGTAGAGCCGAACTTGTCTGCCTCGGGGGTGAAGAAAAAGCCCCAGACCAGACCAACCAGTATCAGAACCGCGGCCGATATGCTGACCCACGGCAGAACCTTGCCGGAAAGGCGCATGAAGCGGACCGGATTGGCGAATTCCCATATAGACCATTTAGACATGGTGCATTCCTATTCGTTGTTCGGGGCCAAAACAATCGGCCGGATATCACAGCTGCGTTAACGCATATGCATCCTGAGCGCCGCAGCGGCGGCAAAGGGTGTCAACGCAAGGGTAAGAAGGGTAATGCCTGTCGTCAGCAGAAAGGCAGGGAGCGGGTCGGTTCCGTTCGCCGCGGCACTTACCGCGCTGGAGCCGAAAATAAGGGTCGGGATATACAGGGGCAGCACCAGCAGCGACAGCAGCAGCCCGCCGCGGCGGATGCCCACGGTCAGGGCCGCGCCGATCGCCCCCAGAAAGCTGAGCGCCGGCGTCCCGAGGGCCAGGCTGGCCACCAGCCAGAAATAACCGGTGTCGGGCAGAAACAGGGTCATGCCCAGAACCGGCGCCGCGATCAGCAGCGGCAGGCCCGTGGTCAGCCAGTGGGCCAGCGCCTTGATGGCCACCAGCCCTTCCAGCGGCATGGGGGACAGGGCCAGAATGTCCAGCGTTCCGTCCTCGAAATCCGCCTGAAACAGGCGGTCCAGCGACAGAAGGGTTGCCAGCAATGCGGCGATCCACAGGGTGCCGGGGGCGATTTTGGCCAGCGTTTCGGGCACCGGCCCGACGCCGAAGGGGATCAGCATGACCACGATCAGGAAAAACGCCAGCCCCAGACCGGCCCCGCCGCCGGAGCGCAGGGCAAGACGCAATTCGCGCGACAACAGGGCGAGGGTGGCGCTCATGTCCAGTCCTCCGACAGGAAGGGATCGTTGGTGCGGGCGTGCTGTTCCTCGGTCACCGGATCAAGGCGCAGCTCCTGCGGGGAAGGCAGGCCCAGTTCGATATGGGTGGCGATCAGGGCCATGCCGCCGGCGTTGCAATGGGCGCTGATGATGTCGGCAAAACGCGCGGTGGTTTCCACATCCAGCGACACGGTGGGCTCGTCCAGCAGCCACAGGGGCCGGTTGGACACCACAAGCCGCGCCAGCCCCAGCCGGCGTTTTTGTCCGGCCGAGCAGGCATGCGCCGGCCGGTCCCAGATTTCCGCCAGCGAAAACTGTTCCACCGCCGTGTCGATGTCGCCACCGGCAAAAAGGCTGGCCCAGAAGGTCAGGTTTTCGCCCACGGTCAGTTGCGGTTTGATCGCGTCCAGATGTCCGGCATAGGCAAGCTGTTCCTGAATGGCGTCGCGGTCGTCGCGCAGGCGGGTGCCGTTCAGTTCCACCTCGCCCCCGGCGGCCAGCATGCCGGTCAGCACGCGCAGCAGGGTGGATTTGCCAACCCCGTTGGGGCCGCGCAGCATCATGGCCTCGCCGTCCTTCAGGGTGAAGGACAGGTCGGAAAAGATCAGGCGCCCGCTGCGATAGCAGGTCAGGTTCGACACGTTCAGACTCATGTCTTTGCTCTACCCCATTCAGGAAGGGGGGGGAAGGGGGTTTCGCCGCGCTTGACGCCGCAGCCGGCTAATTGTATACAATTGCACACAAAGCGGTGATCCCCCCTTGCGACCGACAGGGATTCGGGGCATATCCGCAGCAATTGACCGATAAACAGCCAGCGGAGGCCCTCCTATGACCATCGAAGTCGGAACCGACACCGCCAATACCCGCCGCGATCTGAAAGCCGGATCGCAAACGGTATCCTATTATTCCATCGAAGCTGCCGAAAAGGCCGGACTGGGCGATTTCTCGCGTCTTCCGGCCTCGCTCAAGGTCGTGCTGGAAAACATGCTGCGTTTCGAGGATGGCAAAACCGTCACTCTGGACGACATCAAGGCGTTTTCCGAATGGGCCGAAAAGGGTGGCAAGAACCCGCGCGAGATCGCCTATCGCCCCGCCCGCGTGCTGATGCAGGATTTCACCGGCGTTCCGGCCGTGGTGGACCTTGCGGCCATGCGTGACGGTATCATCGGGCTGGGGGGCGATCCGGAAAAGATCAATCCGCTCAACCCCGTGGATCTGGTGATCGACCATTCCGTGATGATCGACGAATTCGGCAACCCGCGCGCCTTCAAGGTTAACGTGGAACGGGAATACCAGCGCAATCTGGAACGCTACACCTTCCTGAAATGGGGTCAGTCGGCGTTCAACAATTTCCGCGTTGTGCCGCCCGACACCGGCATTTGCCACCAGATCAACTTGGAATATCTGGCAAAAACCGTCTGGACCGACAAGGACCAGAACGGCAGGACGGTGGCCTATCCCGACACATTGGTCGGCACCGACAGCCACACCACCATGATTAACGGTCTGGCGGTTCTGGGCT
>JALWQC010000508.1 GCA_027080755.1 Paracoccaceae bacterium | reverse complement strand
GCCGGACCGCGTGTTTGACAGCGCGGTGGCATTCGATATCGCCCAGCCCGTAAAAGCCGTCGCGCTGGTTGACCTCGAACACATGGCCCTGCGCGGCGGCGGCTTGCAGAACCTCGTCCAGCGCAATACGCCATTCGGGGGGCGCGTTCAGCCGCCGCCCCGTCACCCGCCCCAGCAACAGCCGCACCCCGTGCATGGCGGCAAAGTCCATCGCCTTGCGCAGGCGCGTGGTCTGCGCCAGCTCCGTCAGGCCGGCAGGGTCGTCGATACGCACATGCAGATAATCCAGCCGCGCCAGCAGATCCGGCGCGATCTCCAGCCCCCCGTCCACCCCGATCGCAATCGAGGCGGATTTCAGCACCCGCAGCTTCCCCGCGCCGGCGGGCAGGGCTTCGATTTCCGCGATCTGGCGGGCCAGCGTCTCCGCATCCCGATAGGCATCGGCAATCCCGATCCAGCGCAGCCCCCGCGCCCCTGCCGCCCGCAGCTGCGCCGCCGGATCCCCGCCGGATTCCACATGCGCATCCCCCTGCACCTGTTCCCCCGTCACCAGATCGGGCAGGGCGTTTTTACCCGCCGCCGCCAGCTCCCCCTGCATCTCGCGCAGCTCGGGCGGGATCGGGGCCAGGCCGAAAGCGGCATAGATCCCCGCCTCGTCAGGGCCGGCAAGCGCGGTGCCGGTTTCGTCAAACAGCCCGTATTCGTTCAGCTTCCAGCCCCGCTGCACCGCCCGTTTACGCAGCGCAATGGTATGGGCCCGCGCGCCGGTGAAATAGGCCAGCATGGTGCCATAGCTGCCCGCCTGCCCGACCCGCAGATCCACATGCAGGCCCGAGTTCAGGACAACCGTGCCACGGGTCACGCCCTTCAGCTCCACCTGTTTGACATCGGGGAAGGTGCAGAAATGCCGGATCAGGCCGGGGCCGTTTTCCGCCTCGGCGACGATATCCAGATCCCCGACCGTTTCCTTGCGACGCCGGAAACTGCCGGCCATTTCCACCCGCACAGCGCCGGAAAACCCTCGCAAATGTTGCAGCAATGCCTCGGCCACCGGCACCGCCGCGATGATCGGCCAGCGTTTTTCCGGCCCCTTGCGCCGCAGGGTCGCCACCGCCTGCGCCAGCCTGGCCACACTGCGCGGACCAAACCCGCGCAGCGCCGCCACCCGCCCGTCCTGCAAGGCCTTTTCGAAATCCTCCAGCGTCTCGATGCCCAGCGTTTCATACAACTGTTCCACCTTGCGCGGCCCCAGCCCGGGCACCTGCAACAGTTCCGTCAGAACGGGGGGCGTGCGCGCCATAACGGAATCGAGCAACGGAAAGTCCCCCGTCCGCACGATATGGGCGATCTTTTGCGCCAGATCCTTCCCGATACCGGGCAGCTTCGCCAGATCCATCCCCGCGTCCAGCATATCGGCCACCGGCCCGGGCAAGGCATCAATCGTGCGCGCCGCCTGTTGATAGGCGCGGATGCGGAACGGGTTGGCCCCCTCTATCGCCAGCAGATCCGCAAGCTTGCGCAGCATGGCGGAAATCTCGCTGTTTTGAACGCGCATGGCCCTTCCTTTCCAGCTTGCACCGCCGTTAAACCCCGAAGGGATACAGATCCGGCAGCCCTTCCAGTTTTGTCGTATCCAGCGGCGTGACGGCGCGGGTTTCGTCGATCCAGATGTATTCGTCGAACTGTTCGGACAGGTTTGCCTCGAAATAATGGCTGGCCAGCTCGGTTTCGGGGCGGTAGATCACGCCGATGGCCCGTTCCAGACGCGGGGCGCGCAGGGCCTCGTGCAGGGCGGGATTGTCGCGTGCGCGCAAGGGGACAACCAGCCCCGCCTTGCCCGTGCGGTGGAACAGGCGCTCGAAGCTTTGGGGATGGGCGGGGCGCACCTGCCTGACCTCCATCGGGCTGTCCCAGTTAGAGGCCGCCGCCACCGTCCCGTGGTCGGTGCCAAAGCCGATGTGACAGGTTTCCCCCGCATAGCCCTTGCGCACCAGCTGCCCGATATTGAATTCCCCGCGCGCCGACATTTCGGTAAAGGCCGCGTCGCCGATATGCGAGTTATGCGCCCAGACAACCGCCTTCGCCCCCGGCCCGCGGAAATCCAGCAAGGCCCGCAGCGTTTCGTACATATGACTGTCGCGCAGGTTCCACGACGCGTTGGAGCCATAATACATTATCCGGTAATAGCGTTCCGCATCCGCCACCAGCTTTGCGTTTTGCGCCGCATCCATGAACCGCTCGCCGTCATGGGCCGACAGGCGTTTGCGGTTCTGGAACAGCTCGGTCAGCATGTTGACAACGTCGTCCTCGCATTCGCGGTATTTGCCGGTCAGCGCCGCGTGGCCATAGGCGGCCGGGTCGCTTTCCCACGGGCTGAGGCAACCATAGCGCCGGCGCGCGATATCGGCCAGCGCCGGATCGATCCCGTCGAGGTATTCGATCACCCGCTGCGCCGAATTATATAGTGAATACATATCGAGCCCGTAAAACCCCGCCTGTTGTTCGGGCGCACGGTCGCGGTTGTGCTCATGCAGCCAGTCCACGAAGCCGCGCACCTCTTCGTTG
>JALWQC010000507.1 GCA_027080755.1 Paracoccaceae bacterium | reverse complement strand
GCGCTGTTCGGGATTGGCTCGGTCGTCGGGCCGCATCCCTTTCCGATGATGGTGCGCGATTTCCAGAAAATCGTCGGCGTAGAGGCCCGCGAGCAATTCCTGGATATGACCGGCGAACTGCCCGATATCGTTGCCGCCTGTGTCGGGGGCGGATCGAATGCGATGGGGATATTCTCGGGGTTCTTCGATGACGAGGATGTCGCGCTTTACGGGGTGGAGCCGCTGGGAACCTCGTCGCGTCTGGGGGATCATGCCGCGACGCTGACCTACGGGCAGGATGGTGATATCCACGGGTTCCGCACCAAAATGCTGGTCGATGAAAACGGGGAGCCGGCGCCGGTGAATACGCTGGCCTCGGGGCTGGATTATCCCGGGGTCGGGCCGGAACATGCCTATCTGCAGAAAACCGGCCGCGTGACCTATACCACCGCCGACGATAAGGAGGCTCTGGATTCCTTCTACAAGCTTTCGCGTCACGAAGGGATCATCCCCGCGCTCGAAAGCGCCCACGCCATGGCCTTCGCCCTGCGCGAGGCGAAAAACCACAAGGGCAAGGCGATCCTGATCAACCTTTCGGGGCGCGGTGACAAGGACCTTGATTACGTCGTCGATACCTACGGTTACGGCGAATAGGACAAACGGCGCAGGCGGGTTTCTGCCTGCGCCCTCTGGCAATCCGGCGCGCCTGTTCCTATATTTCCTCCAACGAAACGGAGGCAGATTATGAGCGACGAAACCCGGTTTCCCGGATGGCACGGCACCACGATTGTAGGGGTGCGCAAGGGTGGCAAGGTGGTGATTGCCGGTGACGGGCAGGTCAGCCTTGGCAATACCGTCATCAAAGGCACGGCGCGCAAGGTGCGCCGGATCGCGCCCGGCGGGCACGAGGTCGTCTGCGGCTTTGCCGGTTCTACCGCCGATGCCTTTACCCTGCTGGAACGTCTGGAAGTAAAACTGGAGGCCGCGCCGGGGCAGCTTGCGCGGGCCTCTGTGGAACTGGCCAAGGACTGGCGCACCGACAAATACCTGAAAAATCTGGAGGCCATGCTGATCGTCACCGACGGCAAGGACCTGTTTGTCATCACCGGCGCCGGCGATGTGCTGGAACCCGAACATGATGTTACCGCCATTGGATCCGGCGGGAATTACGCGCTGGCCGCCGGCCGCGCCATGTATGATTTTGAAGACGACGCAGAGGTCATCGCGCGCCGCGCCCTGACCATTGCCGCCGAGATCTGCGTCTTTACCAACGGCAATATGACAGTGGAATCCATTCATGCCTGAATTCAAAACCGATGACATCCGCGCAGGTGTCGCCGCCGGTGTCATCAACGAGGCGCAGGCCGCCAACCTGATTGCCATTGCCAACAAACGCCTTGGTTTTCGCCAGAATATGGGGGCCGAGGATGAACCCTTCGAGCTGTTCAAAGGCTTTTCGGAAATCTTCGTAACCGTCGGGCTGGCCATCCTTTATGGCGGCATGATGAGCGTGGCAATGCTGACCGGCAGCCCGCTGGCGGTGTTTGTCATCTCGGCCGCGCTGACGGTGGCTTTTGCCTTTTACTTTACCCTGAAACGGCGCATGACCCTGCCCAGCATCGGGCTGTCGATCGTGTTTGCCGGCTCTATGGCCGTTATCGCCGCGCGTCTGGTACTGGGCGAGGATATCGTGGACGCGCCAACCGGTTACCAGACGCTGGCCATTTCGGCGATCGGGGCGGTTTCGATGCTGGCCTATTTCTGGAAATTCCGCGTGCCTTTCGCCATGTTCCTGTTCGGCGTTTTCGGGGCTGGTGTTGCTTTCAGCATCGCCGGCATTCTTGCGCCGGAATCCATTTTTGCCAGTGTGTTCATCGGGAACCCGGACGGTGTTTTCGACATCAGCCGCAACCCGACGATGGCCTGGACCATGCTGATTTTCGGGCTGTTCGCCTTTCTTGGCGGCATGTATTTCGACACCCGCGACCCTTACCGGATCTCGCGTTTGTCGGCCTGCGGGTTCTGGCTGCATATTCTGGCGGCGCCGGCGATTGTCAACGTTGTGGCGCTTAGCCTGCTGAATCTGGGGGGGACGACGGGCTATGTCCTTGCGGCGCTGGCCCTGACGGCCATTGCCCTTGTCGCGCTGATCATCGACCGACGGTCGTTCCTGACGGCGGGGATTGCCTATATCGGCGTTATTCTGGCCTGGGCGCTTGGCTCGGGGGATAGCGGCGACTGGGACATTGCCACAACCCTGCTGGTGATGGGGGCATTCATCACCGCGCTTGGCACGTGGTGGGTGCAACTGCGTGCGGCGATCATGCGTGTCCTGCCCGATTTTCCGTTCAAAAACCGACTCCCCCCTTATCAGGAGGCCCTATGACAAATCTGACCCCGCGTGAAATCGTGTCCGAGCTGGACCGTTTTATCATTGGCCAGACGGATGCGAAACGCTCCGTCGCGGTGGCCCTGCGCAACCGCTGGCGGCGCAAGCAGTTGCCTGATGATCTGCGCGACGAGGTGTATCCCAAAAACATCCTGATGATCGGTCCGACCGGTGTCGGCAAGACCGAAATCAGCCGC
>JALWQC010000506.1 GCA_027080755.1 Paracoccaceae bacterium | reverse complement strand
GTTTTTGTCCAGCGTGCCGTCGGGCAGGAATTTCGCCCAGAACCAGTTCTGGTCCTCGGGGTCGAAACCGGCCTCGCGGCGGAACATCACGGTGATGGCGCCCAGATGTTTTTCCGGGTTCATCTGCACTTCGTCCATGCTGACCCCTTGCGGGCCGTAGTTGCGCTTGACGATCAGATCACCGGTCTGCCCGTTGATCGTTCCGGATGTATAGAACGTCTCCAGCATCATGCCGTGGGGGTCGGTGCCCTCGTAGGGCTGGGTGTGGATGGCGTTGTCGCCGGCCAGGTTTTTCGCGTTCATCAAATCCCAGATCTGCGCGGCAAAGGCCGTGTCCTCGGGGGTGCCAAAGGGGGCCATGCCCTCGGCGTAAGCGCTTGCGAGCGGCAGGGTCAAAGCCCCGGCCAGTGCCAAAGTTGTAACAAATTTTTTCATTGTGTCCTCCGTAGTAATGACAGGGCCACCATAGCGGGCTTTGCATCCAACTGTGGTAAACTGTCGCACACGCGCAATCACAAAATCCGTGATCTTTCGTGAAGCCGCCCCCCTTGCGCCACCGGCAAAAGCGCGCCAGCATGCCGTTTATGTTTATACCGCTCCTGTTTGCCCTGGCCGTTCCGGTCCCCGAAAACACCATCTGCATCCGCAATCTGGGGGCCGAGTCGCTGTATTTCACGCTGGACGTGCGCGGCGGGGCGCGATCGAGTGCGACGCTGGCGCAGGGGACCTATCTGTGCGCCGAGGCCCCCGATGGCGGCTTTGTCAGCGTATTCACCGATGACCAGGCGATAGAGGGCTGCTCGCGCCTGTCCCCCCCGGGCAGTATGGCCGATTTGCTGCAATATGCGGATTTTGACCGCTGCACATGGGTAAAATAGCAAAATCCCTTGCACAAAGCCCCGTAATCGTATTTCTGTCCCCCATATTGCAATAAAGACAGAGATATCCCCGTGCCAAACCGCCTGCCCACCGTTTCCGCCCCCGAACTGACCGTCGTTGTCCCCTGTTATAACGAGCGGGACAATGTCGCGCCGATGGTGGAAAAACTGGAAAGCGCGCTGGACGGGATCACCTGGGAAGTGGTGTTTGTCGATGATGACAGCCCCGACGGCACGGCCGATGCGGTGCGTGCGCTGGCGGCGCAAAAGCCCTATGTCCGGCTGTTGCACCGGATCGGGCGGCGCGGTCTGGCCGGTGCCTGCATAGAGGGGATACTCTCCTCTACCGCGCCCCTTGCGGCGGTGATCGACGGGGATTTGCAGCACGACGAAACCAAACTGGCCGAGATGCTGGCCTGTTTCCGCAAGGATCCGGCGCTGGATCTGGCGATCGGTTCGCGCAATGTGGAGGGGGGCTCCAGCGGAACGGGCCTGTCGAGCGTGCGCAAGTGGGGCTCGGATCTGGCGACCACGCTGGCCAAGAAAATGCTGCGCATCACCGCCAGCGACCCGATGAGCGGTTTTTTCATGGTGCGCCGGGAATCCTTCAACGCCATCGTGCTGGGGCTGCAGACGCAGGGCTTCAAGATCCTTGCCGATATGCTGTCGGCCAGCAAGGGCAAATGGAAGATCTGCGAGGTCCCCTATACCTTCCGCGAACGCCAGCACGGTGAATCCAAAATGGACAGCGCAGTCACGCTGGAATTTCTGGGCCTGTTGCTGTCGCGCCTGTCCGGCGGGCTGATGTCGATCCGGTTTATCCTGTTCGGCATGGTCGGCGTGTCCGGCATTTTCGTGCAGCTGGCCGTCGTCTGGCTGATGCTGCGCTTCATCCCCGAGCAGTTCGCCATCGCGCAGGCCGTCGGGGTGTTCAGCGCCATGACCACCAACTTTTTCCTGAACAACATGCTGACCTATCGCGACCGCGCCCTGAAAGGGATGGCGATGCTCAAGGGGCTGTTGTCCTTCTATCTGGTCAGCGCCATCGGCGCGGTGGCCAATGTCGGCGTGGCAGAGCTGATCTATTCCAACTTCCCCAACTGGGCCTTTGCCAGCATCGTCGGGGCCTTCATGGGGGCGCTGTGGAATTTCCTTGCCAGCTCGCTGGTGACCTGGCGGGCGCGCTGAATGGGGCGAGGGGGTAAAGCTCTTGTCTATATCCTCGGGCTTGGCCTGACGGGGAAAATCCTGCTGGCGATCTATCTGCCCCTTGGCGTCGATGAATCCTATACCATTGCCGTGGCGCGCCAGTTCAGCCTGTCGTTTTTCGACCACCCGCCGCTTGGCTTCTGGTCGCCAATCGTCTCGGCGCGACTGTTTGGCGAAAGCGTTCTGGCCTACCGGCTGCCGTTCCTGGTCTACGGGCTGGGCACGGGGTTTATGCTGTATAAAATCGGGGTAGAGATCGCCGGCCGCCGTGTCGGGCTGTGGGCCGCGTTCCTTTACAATATCACGCCGTTTTTCATCCTGTCGGGGGGGCTGTTCGTGGTGCCGGACGGGCCGCTGGACCTGTCGCTGGCGGTGGCGGTCTGGGCCTTGCTGCGCATTGACAGGGGCGCGCGGCTGTGGCCGCTGGTCGGGGTGGCGCTGGCCTTTGCCTTTGCCTCCAAATATCAGGCGGTGCTGT
>JALWQC010000505.1:2838-10202 GCA_027080755.1 Paracoccaceae bacterium | reverse complement strand
CTATTTCCCCTGCCCCGATCTGCTGCCGCTGGAAATCGAACAGGCGTGGGTGGACGAAATCAAGGCCGGCCTGCCGGAATTGCCGGACGAGAAAAAGGCGCGTTTTGTCACCGAATACGGCATGACCGAATACGATGCCGGCGTTCTGACCGCCGATGTCGCCAATGCCGAGTATTTCGAGGCGGTCGCCAAGGGCCGTGATGGCAAGCAGGCCGCGAACTGGGTTATCAACGAGCTGTTCGGCCGCCTGAACAAAGAAGGTCACAGCATCGGCGATTCCCCGATTTCGGCCGACCAGCTGGGTGCAATTCTGGATCTGATTGCCAAGGGTGATATTTCCGGCAAAATCGCCAAGGAACTGTTCGAAATTGTCTGGACCGAAGGCGGCGACCCCGCCGAAATCGTCGAAAGCCGCGGCATGAAGCAGGTCACCGATACCGGCGCCATCGAAGCCGCGGTGGACGAGGTTATGGCCGCCAACCCCGACAAGGTAGAGGCCGCCAAAGCCAAACCAAGCATGGCGGGCTGGTTCGTTGGTCAGGTTATGAAGGCCACCGGCGGCAAGGCCAATCCGAAAGTGGTTAACGAAATTATCCGTGCCAAGCTGGGCGCAGAACAGGAATGACAATGCCGACATTCGAATACAAAATCGTCCCTGCCCCGCGCAAAATCAAAAAGATCAAAGGGGTGCGCGGAAACGAGGACCGCTATGCCCGCAATCTTTCGGATCTGATGAACGAACTGGCTGCGGACGGCTGGGAATACCAGCGCGCCGAAAGCCTGCCGGTAGATGAAAAAACCGGCATGATGGGTAAAACCCAGGAAATTTTCCACAATGTTCTGGTGTTCCGGCGCGAAACGATCCCCGCCACAGAAACCGCGCCGACCTCCGAACCTGCCCCCGTTTACGAAGCCCCGAACGAGGCCGCCGATCCCGCCATGCTGGAAACTCTGGTGGTCGAGGACAGCGTGGAAATCGACGTGCCGGAATTGGGACCGGCCGTGCGCGACTAGCCCTTATCTGACCAGTTGCGGACGGAAACGGAATTTCGTTTTCAGCTCTTTGGGGATGTGCCGGTTCAGCCGCCGGTTGCCCCAACCGAAAAGTGTGATGATCGACAGGGTGCCCGCGATAAAATACAGGGCGATGATCGGATAGGCGACAAAGGGGTTGAATGTCTTGTCCGCGAAATAGCTGGCATAATACAGGGCATCGCCACTTTGCCGCCACGCTGGAAATCCTGAAAAGAAAACAAGCGTTGTGGCGTGAAACATGAAGATCGCCTCGTTGGTATAGCTGGGCCAGGCAAGGCGCAGCATGGTGGGCCAGATGATGCGGCGGAAGCGGCGGAAACCGGACATGCCGTAGGCGTCGGCGGCCTCTATGTCGCCCTTGGGGATGGAGCGCAGCGCGCCATAGAAAATCTCGCCGGTGTAGGCCGAGGTATTCAGGATCAGCACGATCGTTGCCCCCAGCCATGCCTTTGTTAACCATCGCGTTTCGGCGGTGATGGTCACAAATCCCAGATCGATATCGTAGCCCACCTTGGGGATCAGCACGAAGATTTCGTAGAACAGAAAGAACTGGATGAACAGCGGCGAGCCGCGAAACACAAAGATAAACGCCCGCGCCGGCAGCTGGAATATCTTGCGCCGGCTGGCCTTGCCCACCGCGATCAGCGTTGCCAGCCAGAAGCCGAAGGCCAGCGCGAAAAAGGCAAAGTAGAAATTCCAGATCAGCCCCGAGCCAATCAGCACAAACTGGTCGCACAGATCGATGTCGGTCTTGGGCAGCAGGCGCTCGCCGATACCGATGGAACGCAGGCCATAGTCGTGCAATGTTTCAAGGCAGCTCATGCGGTCACCTCGGCATCTGTCAGGCCACCCAGCGTTGCCTGCCCGTGTGAAAGTTTACGGTTAATGCGCACAAAAACCCTTTCGCTGATCCAGGTCATGAACAGGTAGAACACCAGCAAAACCCCGAAATAGTAAACGCGCCAATCCGGGTGCGGATAGGCAAAGCGGGTGGTTTTTGCGCCGCCCAGCTCCTTGGCCCAGTAAACGATATCCTCTACCCCCAGCAGGAACAGCAGAGGCGAGGCCTTGATCAGGATCATCCACAGGTTTGTCAGCCCGGGCATGGCAAACACCCACATTTGCGGCACATGGATACGCCAGAAAACCTGCCGTTCGGACATGCCGAAAGCCTCGGCCGTTTCCAGTTGCGCGCGTGGCACCGCCTGCATTGCGCCGTAAAGGGTATTGGCGGCAAAGGCCCCGAAAACAATGGCAAAGGCGATCAGCGCCAGCGAAAAGCCGTAGACCTCGTGCACCCATTGCGGCGAGGTGCCAAGCGGCATTTTCGCCGCGGCGCAAACCACAAAATCATTGCCCTGCCGCACCGGCTCGTCCCAGTCGGAGCATTTGATTTTATGGCGGATATATTCAATGCCCTGATCCATAGCGATCGGGACGAAAAGGAAGAAAATAATATCGGGCACCCCGCGCACCACATTGGTATAGGCCGCGCCGAACCAGCGCAGCGGGGCAAAATGCGAGCGGCGCGAAACGGCCCCGCCAAATCCCAGCAGCAGCACAACGGGGGCGGTCAGGAACAGCAGCGCCAGCACCGTCAGGAAGCTTTCGTAAAACATGATCTGCTTGCCGGTCGTCAGATAGCAAAGCCACCAGTTGAAACCGTCCAGCGTCGAGGGATCAGCGCACATGTGCATGGGGGTGTGTTACCTTTGGTTTCGGGGGGCAGACAGGCCGCCCCCCGAGGGTGTTTTTATCAGTAGGGGCCCGGGCGATCGAACCATTTTTCGATCAGCGCGTTCAGGCTGCCGTCTGCTTTCATCTGGTCGATGGCGGCATTCAGTTTTGCCTTCAGCTCTGCATCGCTTTCACGCACACCGATGCCGACACCGCCGCCAATGGCAACGTCGTCACCGACGAACACCAGTTCCCCGTTGCTTTCGGAAACGATGTCGTTAAGCGGGCCACGGTCGGCCAGAACGGCGTCGGCCTCGCCGGAACGCACGGCGGCGATTGTGTCGTCAAGCGTTGCATATTCCACAACCGTTGCATCCGTGTTGGCCACATAGTTGGCCTGGATGGTAGAGGTCTGCGCAGCAACCACCCCGTGGATCACGCTGTCATCCGCGCCGGCAAGGGCAACATAGGCGCTGGGGTCGGGCGGGAAATATTCCTGCGTGAAATCGATGACCTCGTCACGCTCGGGGGTGATGCTCATGCCGGCGATGATGGTGTCGTAGTTGCCGGAAACCAGATTGGGGATAATCGAATCCCAGTCGTTGGTGACCCATGTGCAATCGAGTTTCGCAATTTCGCACAGCTTGTCGCCCACTTCGCGTTCGAACCCGTCCACTTCGCCGTTGTCATTGATGAAGTTGTACGGGGGGTAGGCGCCCTCGGTGCCCATCCGGATGGCTTCGGCGTTAACCGTGCCGGCCGCCAAAGCGGCAAAAGCCGCTGCAAGTACCAGTTTTTTCATCTTGTATCTCCTTGTTGATGATTAATGTTGGGCCATTGTGGCCGATAGAAATCCGCGGAGCCGCTCCGATTTGGGATTCCCGAAAACCTCTTCGGGGGTTCCTTCCTCTTCGATCAGGCCCTTGTGCAGAAAAATTATATGATCGCCGACGTCCGCGGCAAGTTTCATGTCGTGGGTAACGATAATCATGGTGCGGCCTTCCTCGGCCAGAGCCTTGATGACCTTGACCACCTCGGCCTCCAGCTCCGGGTCCAGCGCGCTGGTGGGTTCGTCGAACAGCATCGCGTCCGGTTCCATTGCCAGGGCGCGGGCAATGGCGGCGCGCTGTTGTTGCCCGCCCGACAGTTGCGCAGGGTAGGCGTCGCATTTATCCCCGATCCCCACCTTGTCCAGCAACTGGCGCCCGAGGGCCTCGGCCTCGTGTTTATCACGACCCAGAACGGTTATCGGGGCCTCTATCACGTTTTGCAGAATGCTCATATGGGACCACAGGTTAAACTGCTGGAATACCATGGAAAGTTTGGACCGGATCGCGATAACCTGCTTGGCGTCGGCCGGCTTGCGCCCCTGCCCTTCACCTTTCCATTTGACCGCTTCGTTGTGGAAAATGATATCCCCCTGCTGGCAGATTTCCAGCAGGTTGGCGCAGCGCAGCAATGTGCTTTTGCCAGAACCGGAAGACCCGATCAGCACCACCACATCCCCCCTGCGTGCCGTCAGGTCGATACCTTTCAACACCTCCAGCGGGCCGAAACGTTTGTGGATATTCCGAAGCGAAATTACCGTTGAATCTGTCATAACATCCCATACCCCGACGGTTACGATTCCGTCCTTGTGGCTAAACTGACGCCAATTTGCCGGAATTGCCAGCTAAAACTGGACGTCGTGACGTAGCGCCGTTACAAATTGCCCGAACAACATCAAGGACATCCCCATGACCGACCCCGTAAAGCTGACCGCCGATCTGATCCGTTGCCCTTCCGTCACCCCGGTCGAGGGCGGCGCACTTGTGCTGCTGGAAGGCGTGCTGAAAGACGCCGGTTTCACCACAACCCGCGTGGATCGCAACGGCACGCCGAACCTGTTTGCACGCTGGGGCGGGCAGACAAACGGGCGCACCTTCGGGTTTAACGGCCATACCGATGTGGTCCCCGTCGGGGATGAAGCGGCGTGGAGTGTGGACCCCTTCGGCGCCGAAATAAAAGAGGGGTTTCTGTATGGGCGCGGGGCGACGGATATGAAATCCGGTGTGGCTGCCTTTGCGGCTGCCGCGATTGATTTTATCCGGGAAACCCCGCCCAATGGCTCTATCGTTATGGCGATCACCGGCGACGAGGAAGGCGATGCCACCGACGGCACCGTGGCCCTTCTGGACTGGATGGACAGCCAAGGCGAAAAAATCGACCACTGTCTGGTCGGGGAGCCCACCTGCCCGAACAAAATGGGCGAGATGATGAAAATCGGACGCCGTGGTTCCATGACCGGATATTTTACGGCGACGGGGGTGCAGGGGCATTCGGCCTATCCGCATCGGGCGAAAAATCCGCTGCCGGCCATGGCAAAGCTGATCGACCGGCTGGCTAGCCATACGCTGGACGAAGGCTCGGAACATTTTGATGCCTCGACGCTGGCGGTCACCACCATAGACACGGGAAATCCGGCCAATAATGTTATCCCCGCCCAGACCCGCGCCACGGTAAATATCCGGTTTAACGACCTGCATACCTCGGAAAGCCTGACACAATGGCTGCAGCAGGTGGCAGAAGAAGTGGCCAAGGAAACCGGTATCGATATCGCGCTGCGCACACAGGTTTCGGGCGAAAGCTTTTTCACTCCGCCGGGCGAATTGTCCGGCCTGATAGCCAAGGCAGTCAAGGCCGAAACCGGGGTTGAGCCGGAGCTGTCCACCTCGGGCGGAACCTCGGACGCGCGGTTTGTGAAAAACCACTGTCCGGTGGTGGAGTTCGGCCTGGTCGGCAAAACCATGCATCAGGTGGATGAACGGGTAGAGGTGGCACAAATCCACCAGCTGAAGGAAATCTACACGCGGATCTTACGGGAATACTTTGCTGTGTGATCCAGGCTAGTGCCTTGTTATAGTTTTTTTATTTTGGCCTCAAAACCACTAAACCGGTTTAGTGGTTTAGTCGGAAAAATAAAAAACCAACGGCCAACGTAGGGTGCATGGTCCTCCACGCACCCCCCCTAAAACGGAACCTCTGACGAAAATTCCACCGCTGCCCCGCCTGTGGGGTGGCGGAATGCCAGCGAACGCGCGTGCAGACACAACCGTGGCGCCGCCGTGAAAGCCGCCCCTGTGGCATAAAACCGGTCCCCCAGTATCGGATGCCCCAGCGCCAGCATATGCACCCGCAGCTGATGTGTGCGCCCGGTCCGCGGGCTTAGCCGGACGCGGGTGGTATTCGCGTCCCGTTCCAGCACCTGCCAGCCGGTTTGCGAGGGTTTACCCGTTTCATGGCACACTTTTTGTTTGGGCTTGTTGGGCCAGTCCACGATCAGCGGCAGGTCAACCACCCCGCTGTCCCCGTCCATGCGGCCCCAGACCCGCGCTTCGTAGGTTTTTTCGGTCTGGCGTTTTTCAAACTGCATCCCCAGATGGCGTTGCGCGGCCTTGTTGCGGGCAAACACCATCACCCCCGAGGTCGCCATATCCAGCCGATGCACCAGCAGCGTATCGGGGTAGATATCGCGCAGGCGGGTTTCCAGACAGTCGCGGTGTTCCAGCGCCTTGCCCGGCACAGACAGCAGGTCGGCCGGTTTATTGACGATCAGGATATCATCATCGACATGGATAACCTCCGGCGGGGCATCCGTCGGGGCATAGACAAAACCGTTTTTCACGCCGTGCCGTCGATTTGCAAGGACAGGGCATGCACGCGTTCTTCCAGTTCGTCCTTCAGAACCTTGTTGACCGCCCTCTGGCGGGCAACACGGGACAGGCCGTTCATGGCCCCGGATTTCATGATCACCTTGAAGTGGGTCTCGCCGCCTTCGCGGTGGCCACCGTGGCCGCGGTGCTGCTCGCTTTCGTCAATCACCTCCAGGTGAACAGGGTTGAAAGCCTCGGTCAGCTTTTCTGTTATTCTCTGGGTATAGGTCATATTCTTGCGCTCCTGCGAATAGGGACTTGGAGATTTCGTCACAGACTGTATGGTGTTGCGCCTGAGTCGGAAAGTTGAAAGGACCGTTTTATGAATCGGCGTTCGCCATTTGATTTCGATATATCGGTTTCCGCGGACAAAAAGCGCCGCTCGCGCCGTCGTGGCATGTCGGGGGCTGTGGAAACCTCCTCGCGCCAGTGCGAACATGACGGCTGCACCAAGGACGGAAAATTCCGCGCCCCGCGCAGCCCGGACCAGCTGGAGGATTTCGTCTGGTTCTGTCAGGAACACATCCGCGAATATAACCGCAAATGGAACTTCTTCGAAAACCACAGCGAAACCGCCTTCGAGGAACAGATGGAGTCCGACAAGGTCTGGGGCCGCGACACCAAACCCTTTGCCGAGGCCCTGCGTGACCGCGCCAAGGGCGTCGATACCCCCGAGGGGCAGGCCTTCAAGCGCTTCGGCTTTGACGACCCTTACGAGGTGCTGGGCGCCAACGGCACGCTTAACCCCGCCGAAGGGGCCGCCGCCAGACAGCGCCGCCTGCCGCCCACCGAACGCAAGGCGATTGAAATCCTCGGGGCGGGCGACGCCATGACCAAGACCGAGATCCGCAAGGTCTACAGCCCGCCGGCCAGGGACCCGCACCCCGGCCTGCCCGGCGCACGCCGCGGCGACCGGCCACCCCCAGCCGCAACCCGCGGGAACCGCGGCGCGCAGAGGCA
>JALWQC010000505.1:0-2828 GCA_027080755.1 Paracoccaceae bacterium | reverse complement strand
CCGCAAGGTCTACAAATCGCTGGTCAAGGTTCTGCACCCCGACCTGAACGGCGGACGCCGCGACGACGAGGAACGCCTTGCCGAGGTCGTCTGGGCCTGGGAACAGATCAAGGCCAGCCGCAGCTTCAAAGCCTGACAAACGCCGCGTCCAGCGACATTTCCCCCCCTTGCCAGCGCGCGTTCTTTGCGTCAAAAGTGACGTAAAGGCGCTGGCACATCCTGCCACCGGATTACGACGGATACAAATTATGACACATACTGCAAAACCGACCGAGGATGTCATCGTTCGCGATGTCTTCGGCTTTGATTCCGACATGGTGGTAAAAGGGTTCGAGGAACGCACAGACCGCGTCCCCGATATCGACCCGACCTATAAATTCGACCCGGAAACCACGCTGGCCATCCTCGCCGGTTTCCGCAACAACCGCCGCGTGATGATACAGGGCTATCACGGCACGGGAAAATCCACGCATATCGAACAGGTTGCCGCCCGTCTGAACTGGCCGACCGTGCGCGTCAACCTTGACAGCCACATCAGCCGGATCGACCTGATCGGCAAGGACGCAATCAAACTGCGCGACGGTGTGCAGGTAACCGAATTCCAGGAAGGAATCCTTCCCTGGGCGCTGCGCAACCCCTGCGCCATCGTGTTCGACGAATACGACGCCGGCCGCCCCGACGTGATGTTTGTTATCCAGCGTGTGCTGGAAGAAGGCGGCAAGCTGACGCTTCTGGACCAGAACGAAGTCATCACCCCCAACCCCTATTTCCGTCTGTTTGCAACGGCCAATACCGTCGGGCTGGGCGATACCACCGGCCTCTATCACGGGGTGCAACAGATCAACCAGGCACAGATGGACCGCTGGTCGCTTGTGGCAACGCTGAACTACCTGTCCCATGATGCCGAAACCCAGATCGTGCTGGGCAAGGCCCCGCATTACAACACCGAAGAAGGGCGTAAAACCGTGGCGCAGATGGTCACCGTCGCCGATCTGACCCGCACGGCCTTTATGAACGGCGATATTTCCACCGTCATGTCCCCGCGCACCGTCATCACATGGGCGCAAAACGCCGAGATTTTCCGCGACGTGGGCTTTGCCTTCCGCCTGACTTTCCTGAACAAATGCGATGAACTGGAACGCCAGACGGTTGCCGAATTCTACCAGCGCTGTTTTGACGAGGAACTGCCCGAAAGTGCGGTTTCGTTAAGCCTTGGCTAACAGAAACGACAACCCCGCCGAGCCTTTCAAAAAGGCTCTGGCCGAAGCAACCCGCACCCTGGCGGACCAGCCGGAGCTGGACGTCTCTTTCAGCGTCGATCCTTCGGCCCTGACCGCCGATTCCGCCCGTCTGCCGCAGGTGACGCGCCGCATGACCGCGCAGGAGGTCCTGCTCGCACGCGGCACGGCGGACGCCTATGCCATGCAGCTACGCTATCACAACAGCGAAACGGCCGCAAAATACCGCCCCGGCGGCGAGCAGGCCCGCGCGATTTACGACGCCATGGAAACCGCCCGATGCGAGGCCATGGGCGCCCGCTCCATGCCCGGTACAGCCAAGAACATCGACGCCAAAATCGGGGACGAGGCCCTGAAGGCCGGCTATGACAAAATCACCGATTCCAGCGCGGCCCCTTTGGCCGCGGCGGCCGGCTATTTCATCCGCGAACTGGCCACGGGGCGGGACCTGCCCAAAGGGGCCGATACGGTTCTGAATGTCTGGCGGGGGTTTCTGGAAGGACAGGCCGGCGAAACCCTGGAAAATATCAACGACATTCTGGACGATCAGGCCGCCTTTTCCCGCATGACCCGCAAGGTGATCGAGGACCTCGGCTATGGCGACGAGCTGGGCGATGACCCCGATGCCGAGGATCCGGACGAGGACGAGGAAGCCTCGGAGGATCAGGAAGAACAGGAAGACGAAGGCGGTGATCAGGACGACGACTCCGCCGATCAGGAGGACGCCGCCCCCGAAGACCAGGCCGAGGATATGGAGCAACAGGCCCAGGCTTCGCTTGAGGAAAACGAAAGCTCGGACCTGGAAGACAGCAACGAGCTGAACGAGGGCCAACCCCAGGAGGACCCCGCCGAGCAGCCCCCCGTTTCCGAGGCCGACCCCAATTACAAGGTCTATACCACCGAGTTTGACGAGGAAATCACCGCCGAAGAGCTGGCCGAGCCGGTCGAACTGGAACGTCTGCGCGCCTATCTGGACCAACAGCTGGAGCCCCTGAAAGGTGCCGTCAGCCGTCTGGCCAACCGTCTGCAACGCCGCCTGATGGCACAGCAGAACCGCAGCTGGGATTTCGATCTGGAAGAGGGCATTCTGGACGCCGCCCGCCTTGCCCGCGTGGTCGCCAACCCCACAACCCCCCTGTCATTCAAGCAGGAAAAAGACACCGAATTCCGCGATACCGTGGTGACGCTGCTGATCGATAATTCCGGTTCCATGCGCGGCCGCCCGATTTCCATCGCCGCGATTTGCGCCGATGTTCTGGCCCGCACGCTGGAACGCTGTCAGGTCAAGGTAGAGATCCTCGGCTTTACCACCCGCGCGTGGAAGGGCGGGCGCAGCCGGGAAAAATGGCTGGAAAACGGCCGCCCGGCCAGCCCGGGCCGCCTGAACGATCTGCGCCACATCATCTATAAATCCGCCGATGCCCCCTGGCGTCGCGCGCGCCCCAATCTGGGCCTGATGATGCCAGAGGGGCTGCTAAAGGAAAACATCGACGGCGAGGCGCTGGAATGGGCGCAGCGCCGCCTGCTGGCCCGCCCCGAGGCACGGCGCATCCTGATGGTAATCTCGGACGGGGCGCCGGTAGACGATTC
>JALWQC010000504.1 GCA_027080755.1 Paracoccaceae bacterium | reverse complement strand
GGTAAAGGGGCTGTCGGTGGTTACGGTCTGGACCGCAACATCCTTGCAGACAAATTTCAGGCCCGCATTGCGCATCAGTGCCCCGGGCAGCAGGCCGGCCTCTATCAACACCTGAAAGCCGTTGCAGACCCCCAGCACATGACCGCCGCGATTGGCGAAATCGACAACCGACTGCATGATCGGAGAGCGCGCGGCAATCGCCCCGCAGCGCAGATAATCGCCAAAGGAAAACCCGCCCGGAATGGCGACAAGATCCAGCCCCTCGGGCAGCGTGGCATCCTTGTGCCAGACCATCGTGGCGGCCTTTCCGCCAGCGCGTTCCAGCGCCACAGCCATATCACGATCGCAATTGGAGCCAGGAAAGACGATTACCGCAGATTTCATGTGATGTTCCTAACCCAGTTCGATCTCGTAATTCTCGATCACGGTGTTGGCCAGCAGCTTTTCGCACATATCGGTGACCTCGGCGCGGACGGCATCCGCATCCTCGCCGGCCAGATCCAGATCGATGACCTTGCCCTGACGCACGCCGTTGACGCCGGCAAATCCCAGCGCGGAAAGGGCGTGGCCCACGGCCTCCCCCTGGGGGTCGAGGACACCGTTTTTCAACGTCACAAAAACACGCACTTTCATAGAGCTATCCTTTATTTGACCAGTGTCGGCCCGCCTGTCGGGGGCGATTTTTTCGGCATGACCCCGAGACGGGTGGCCACCTCGGTGTAGGCATCGGCCAGATCGCCGATATCCTGACGGAAAACATCCTTGTCCAGCTTCTGGCCGGTCTCGATATCCCACAGCCGGCAGCTGTCGGGGCTGATTTCATCGGCCACGATCAAACGCTGGAAATCGCCTTCGAACAGGCGCCCGATCTCTATCTTGAAATCCACCAGCTTGATGCCGACGGCCAGCATCATGCCGGACAGGAAATCGTTGACGCGCAGCGCCATAGCCACCATTTCGTCCAGATCCTGCGGTGTGGCCCATTGAAAGGCGACGATCTGGTCCTCGCTGACCATCGGGTCGCCAAGGGAATCGTCCTTGTAGTAGAATTCGACGATCGGGCGGGGCAGGGGCGTGCCTTCCTTGATCCCGAGCCGTTTGGAAATGGAGCCGGCAGCGATGTTGCGCACGACCACCTCCAGCGGGATGACCTCTACGGCCTTGACCAGCTGTTCGCGCATGTTCAGACGTTTGATGAAATGCGTCGGAACCCCGATGGCATTCAGGCCGGTCATAAAATGTTCGGACAGACGGTTGTTCAACACGCCCTTGCCCTCGATAACGGCCTTTTTCTCGGCGTTGAAGGCGGTGGCATCGTCCTTGAAGTATTGCACGATCGTGCCGGGCTCGGGCCCTTCATACAGAATTTTGGCTTTGCCTTCGTAAATCAGTCTGCGACGGGCCATGGATGCCTCCGGTTGGTGCAGGAAAGGGCGGCGGCCCTTTGACAATTGCCTGTTCTATAGGGGGTTGTGCGAAAAGGGGCAAGGATTCGCATCGAAACCCTTGTAAGCGCCCCCCATGAAAGGTTATCTGTTCACCAACAGAAAAACATGGAGAACACCGATGAGCACTTTTGACGAACGCGAAAACGCCTACGAAAACAAATTCGCCTTTGACGAGGAAACCAAATTCAAGATTGCCGCCCGCGCGAACAAGCTGCTGGGCCTGTGGGCAGCCGAACTGCTGGGCAAGGATGACGCAGAGGCCTACGCCCTGGAAGTAATCAAATCCGATTTCGAGGAAGCCGGACACGAGGATGTCGTGCGCAAGGTCACGGCCGATCTGGACGGCAAGGCAACCGCGGACGAAGTGCGCGCCAAACTGGCCGAACTGACGGTGACAGCAACCGAGCAAATCAAAAACGGGAAATAACCGGAAAACCGGCCTTTTTCGGGCCGGTTTTTGGTTTCCGATTGAGCTAGATCAAGGTTTTTACGTTTTGGCACCGTAGATTGTCCCAAAAGAGGAGAATACCATGATTAGACTTGCATCCTTGCTGTTTGCTTTTGTCGGCCCGACGATGGCCGGTATCTTTATGATCATTGCATTGGTCAGCGGCTATGATACGCTGAAATATGTGGCCGGTTCCGCCGCCCTTGGCGCGCTGCTGGCCCTGCCGACCGTGTATTTCGTTGCCAAGGCAATCAAGGCCAACGAAGCCGAGGCCTGAAGCCCAGCCCCCCGCACAAGATACAAAAAGGGCCGCAAGTGACTGCGGCCCTTTTTCGTTACTCCCCGAACACCCGTTTGAAAATCCGGTCCACGTTTTTCGTGTGATAGCCAAGGTCGAATTTATCCTCGATCTCCGCATCGCTCAGAACGGCGGTGACCTCGGGGTCGTTTTTCAGTTCTGTCATGAAATCGGCGCCTTCTTCCCAGACCTTCATCGCGTTGCGCTGCACAAGGCGATAGCTGTCCTCGCGGCTCAGGCCCTTTTGCGTCAGGGCCAGCAAAACCCGCTGGGAATGCACCAGACCACGGAATTTGTTCATATTGGCCAGCATGTTGTCGGGATAGATCACCAGCTTGTCCACATCCGAGGTCAGCCGCGCCAGTGCGAAATCCAGCGTAACGGTGG
>JALWQC010000503.1 GCA_027080755.1 Paracoccaceae bacterium | reverse complement strand
GGTGGAGGACGCCTCGCGGGGGACGCGGGCGGTGCTGCGGGCCTCGGCGGGGTTGAGCCGTCGGGTGCCGGCGCGGATTGTGGCCTGTGCGCAAAGGGCGCGGGATGTGCATGTGCGTGCGGGCTATGACGCGGGGCGGATGGTGGTGGTGGCCAACGGCTATGATCTGGCGCGGTTTCGCCCCGATCCGGCGGCGCGGGCGCGGTTGCGCGGGGAACTGGGGATCGGCGCGGGGCTGTGTCTGGGCATGGTCGGGCGCTATCACCCCGACAAGGACCACGCGAATTTGCTGGCGGCGCTTGGCCTGCTGGCGCGGGACACGGATTTCACCCTGCTGCTGGCGGGGGCCGGCACGGGGCCGGAGAACCGAAAACTGGCGGCGGAAATCGCGGCGGCGGGCCTGTCGGAGCGCTGCATCATGGCCGGTCCGCGCGGGGATATTCTGGCGGTGATGAATGCGCTCGATCTGCATATTCTGGCCAGCCGGACCGAGGGGTTCCCCAATGTGTTATGCGAGGCGATGGCCTGCGCCACCCCTTGTGTCAGCACCGACGTCGGGGATGCGGCGCTGATTCTGGGGCCGACGGGGGCGCTCTGCCCGCCGCGGGATCCGGCGGCGCTGGCGGCGGCAATCCGGCAGGTGCTGGCCCAAGGCGGCGACGGGCAGGAGGCACGGGCGCGGATTGTCGAAAACTTCGGCATGGCGCCGATGCTACAGGGGTTTCGCCAGGTATGGGGGGCCGCTTATGGGCATGTATAAAGGGCGGCTGTTCACGCTGGCGCTGCTGCTGATTTCCCTGCAATCCTATTATTTTCCGGCGCTGGGGCTGTCGCCCTTTCCGGTGCTGGGGGCGTTGCTTCTGCTGCTGGATATGGCCCTGTCCCCGCGCGGGCGTTTCGGGGCCGGTGGCGTGGTGCTGCTGGTGTTTTTCCTGTGCCTGTTCGGCTGGATGCTGCTGACCGGCGTGCTGAACGGCTATGGCACCTTGCTGGGCAAGGGCGGGGCGCTGGTGTTCAACATGCTGACGGTGGCGGCGCTGGCGGGCTATCGCCATGACGCGGCCTTCTGGCAAAAGCTGGCGCGCGCCCTGCGGGTGGTGCTGGTGGTGCATCTGCTGTTCTGGGGGGTGCAGCTGGTTTACTGGCTGGCCACGCGGCAGGTGGTGGATTTCCTGACCCCGGTCACCGGCGAGGCGCAGCGGGTCTATTCCGCCAAGGGGCTGTTGCTGGGGGCGGACCGGATCCCGCGCTTTTCCGGCCTGTTCAACGAGCCGGGCACCTACGCCAACTATATCTATGTGCTGCTGGTGCTGCGGGTGCTGGCGCGCGGGCGTTATGACGGGCTGGGGGTGCTGGCCAGCCTGACGATGTTGCTGAGCATGTCGCTCTATGGTGCATTGTTTGCGGTGGTCTATATGCTGCTTTACGCCCTGACGGCACGGCGCAAGATCGTGTTCTGGGGCGCGCTGGCGGGGATTTCCAGCGTCGGGATCGGGGCCATCGGCTATGTCTATGCGCAATTCGCCTGGCGCTTTCAGGAGGGGCTGGGGATCTCCGGCCGGCTGGAAACTGTGGCGGATATTCTGGTGCAGACCAACATCCTGTTCGGACTGCCTGCGGACAGGCTGACCTTTCCGGCCGAGGATCTGACCTTGTATATCGCCGCCTATGTCACCGGCGGCGCGCTGTTGCTGGCGGGGATTTTGCTGGTGCAGGGGGCGATGATTGCCGGCAAACGGCGCGATTTGCAGGTGCTGCTGTCCACGATTTTTCTGGCCAAGCTGAAGCTGGCCTATCCGGTGCTATGGGTGCTGGCGGTGCTGGCAATCTATCGAAAGGAGGGGCAGGAATGAGGGTTCTTGTGCTGGCCGGTCATCCGGGATCGTTGCTGAATTTTCGCGGGCCGCTGTTGCAGGCCTTGCAGGACGCGGGCCACGAGGTCCACGCCGGCGCGCCGCATCTGACGGGAACGGCGGCGGTGGCGGCGGCGTTGCGGGCGCGCGGGATCGGGGTGCATGACATTGCCTTCGAGCGCACGGGCATGAACCCGCTGGCGGATCTGGCGGGGGCGCTCGGGCTGTGGCGGCTGATGCGGCGGCTGCGGCCCGACGCGGTGCTGTCCTATACGATCAAGCCGGTGATTTACGGCACGCTGGCGGCCTGGCTGGCCGGGGTCGGGCGGCGCTATGCGCTGGTGACGGGGCTGGGCTATGCGTTTACGGGGGCGGCGCGCGGGCGGCGGCGGCTGGTGCAGCGGCTGGCGCGCGGGCTGTATCGGGCGGCGCTGGGGCGGGCCGGTGTGGTGTTTTTCCAGAACCCCGACGACGCGGCGCTGTTTGTCGATCTGGGGCTGGTGGCGGCGGGGAAAACGCGGGTGGTGGACGGCTCGGGGGTGGATCTGGGGCATTACGGGCGCAAGGCGGTGCCGCAGGCGCCCTCGTTTCTGATGGTGGCGCGGTTGCTGGGGGACAAGGGCGTGCGCGAATATGCGGCGGCGGCGCGGATGGTGCGGCGGCGCTATCCGGCGGCGGTGTTCCATCTGGTCGGCGGGCTGGATTCCAACCCCGACGCCATCCCCCGCGC
>JALWQC010000502.1 GCA_027080755.1 Paracoccaceae bacterium | reverse complement strand
GCCCACAAGGAAGGAGAAAATGTAAACCGAGGTCGTGCGCAACAGCAGCGCCCCGACCAGCAGCAGCGCCACATTGTCCGGCAGCGCACTTTCGGCGATAGAGTTGGGGCTGACGATGGTTTTGATCGACCAGGACAGGAAAAACATCAGGTCCGACATCAGCACGAAAAACAGCAGCCGCGCCTCGGACGGTTTTTCGTTTATCAGCCGCCGGGTAGAGCCGGCCATATCTGTCCAGGCCTCCCAGACCTTGGCGAAAAGGCTGATGTGGTCGTCGCGGTAATCCCCGCGTCCGGCATGGAAAACATGCTCTTTCAAATCGGTGATGTCGTTATCTGCCATGTCGGTTCCAGGCCCCTGCTATCCCTAATATTCTAGTCAATGTCGACATTACACAGCAGCTTGCGCCGCAGAACACCATTTACCACCAATGTCCGGCATTATGCGGATTCCAGACGGAAAATCAAACGTTCCGGCCCCAAAACCCCCGTCATCCGGCCAGAAACTGCAAGCCGAAGGCCAGAGCAACCCCCAGGGCCGAAAGCGCGCCGAACAGCGGGATGGAGTTTTCCATCCGGTTGGCAACCGCCGCCCCCTTGGCCACATACCAGACAAAGGGCACCATACCCAGCCAAACGGTCAGGGCGGCAAAATTCTGCACATGCAAAAGCTGCAGAAAGACCGCCAGTTGCGAAATGACCAGCCCGAAAGGGGCCGCCACAAGTGCGCCCCAGAACACCCCCGCGCGCGTGTCCTGCAGGCTGCCCTGCCCACCAAAACCCTTCATGGTAAAGCCGATCAGCGCCGCCAGCGCATAGATCAGCGCCGTGCGCATCAGCAGCGCCACGATCAGATAGATCAGGATATCCTGCCCCGTCCGGCTGACATCGGCGGCCTCGGGCGATACCTGTGTTTTCACGAACCAGCTTAGCGAATAGACCAGATTGGCCAGCAGGGCGAACCCCAGCAGCCGCATTTCCGAGGGGTGTTCCCCCAGAATAGCCCGGGTTTCCCCCGCCATATCGAAGATAGAGCGGAACATCCGCACCGCGATGCTGTCAGACCCCGGATTGCTGTTTTTTCCCGACATTTCTGCATTAACCATCTGCGGCCCCCCGGCTGTCCTGCGATGGGGCTATAGTATTCATTAATTGGGCTGAATTAGGGCAGGATTGGGGCTATCCCGCCACAAGGTATAATAAAAGGTAAACAGCCGCCAGAACGCCGGCAATGCCCAGCGTGACCCTGGCCGTGCTGCGAAAACCCTCGGCCTCGGCCAGAAAGGCGCCCCAGATCCGCAGGATCGCCAGCAGCAGCAGCAGGTTGAGCACCCCCAGCAAGACCGGCGTCCACCCCCCCCCGATCTGCATCACAACCGAGGCCAGCATCGCCTTGACGATCAGCACCGGCGACAGCACCGCCAGCATCCAGAACAGGGCGTGACGGGCGTTGAAATACGGCCCCTTTGCCCCGAACCGTTTGGCAATCAGGTGGCTGAGCGCCGCAATGCCGTAAAGAACCAGCGGAAAGAAGAACATCACCGCAAAGAACCAGACGGTTACACCGGCGGCGATGCTTTGGTCGGGATTGGCGCGCAAATCGGTGGCGAACAGGCGAGGCAGAAAGCTGAGGAAAACCACAAAGCTGCCATAGGATACCAGCGCCAGCAGGTGTTCCTCGCCGACCTTGCGCGCCATTTCCCGCCGCATAGACTCCCGCAGGCCCCCGTAGGCGCCGATAATATGCGCGACAAACCCGCCCTGCATCACGCGGCCCTGTGGCGGGCCAGCCAGGCGTGCATACGGGTGCGTATGTCCTCGGCGATGGTCGCATCCTCGATTTCCTGAATGGCCCCGTCAAGGAAGGCCAGCACCAGCATATCCTGCGCCTCTACTTCCGGCACCCCGCGCGACATCAGGTAGAACATCGCCTCTTCGTCCAGACCGCCGCAGGTGGAGCCGTGACTGCACGCCACGTCGTCGGCGTAGATCTCCAGCTCGGGCTTGGCCAGAAAATTGCAGTCGTCATCCAGCAACAACCCCTTGGAGACCTGATACCCGTCGGTTTTCTGCGCTCCGGGCTGCACCAGGATCTTGCCCTGGAACACGCCGGTCGCCCCGTTGCGCAGCACCTTTTTGAAAACCTGCCGGCTTTCGCAATTTACCGCGTCATGGGTGATGAAAACCGTGTCGTCATCCAGAAAATCGCTGCCGTCCCCGACCGAGGCACCGGACACCATCGCCAGCGCATCGTCGCCGGTGAAATCGATCACACACTCGTTGCGCGTCAGGCGGCCGTTGACCGTCAGGGTGAAACTTTTGAACCGGCTTTCCACGCCGAGACGGGCAAACATATGCGTCACCGCGCGCCGGTCGTGATCGCGCCCCTGCGCGCGCACATGGTGGAAAGAGGCACCATCGGCCACGTCCACCTCCAACACCGAATTCAGGCGTGCGGCCCCGGGGCCATTTTCCAGCAGGGTGAAATCCCCGCCCTCTTCCAGCCGCACCACATGATGCACCACCACGTCCGCGCTTTCGGAATCGCGCACATAGCGGATGCAGACAGGTTTGGAGACCTTGCCTG
>JALWQC010000501.1 GCA_027080755.1 Paracoccaceae bacterium | reverse complement strand
CGGCCGCATCAGCGCCGAGCCGGAATAGCCGTTGGTAACCTTCTTGGCCGGACAGCCCATGTTGATGTCGATAATCCGCGCGCCCTGATCCGCCAGCATCCGCGCCGATTCCCCCATCCAGCAGGCCTCGCGGCCGGCGATCTGCACGGCGGTGCGGCTGTTGTCCAGCCCCAGTTCCGCGCGGGCGCGGGTCGAGGGGCGCGCCTGCACCAGTTCCTGACTCGCGACCATTTCGGAAACGACCAGCCCGGCCCCGAAACGCTGCACCATCCGGCGGAACGGCAGATCGGTAATCCCCGCCAGCGGCGCCAGAAACACCGCCGGCGTCAGCGCCATTTTTTCAAGCAGATTCGCCAAATTGCCTATTCCTTGTGCATTTTTCCCTGCCTAGCCCAGTTTTCAGGGCAAAACAAGCGTTTGCTCTGGCCCTTACAGCGCCAAAATGGGAAAAGGGCCGTATGAAATATCTTTTGCTAATGGCCCTGCTGGCCAGCCCCGCCCATGCCGCCGGAACCCTGTTGTTTGCCTCGGGGTTCGAAGACGGCGTCACCCTTGGCCCGCAGCTGCCGGACGACGATGTGGTGCCGGTCATCGGACTGGATCGCGAAACCGGCTTTCGCTGGCCGATCAATATCCTCGGGGCTTCGGGCAGCGGCCTGCATTACATAGAGGACGACAACCACACCAACGTCGATGCCGCGCTGGTCAATGTCATCGGACACGACGGCAAACCCACCCGCGCGCTCTATAATATCGAAAGAAAGGCGCTGGACGCCACGCAACTGCCCTATGAAATCCTCGATATCCGCGACGGGCGGCGCGATCTGTATATCCGCTACTGGATCAAGCTGGACGACATCAGCTTTACCCAACCCTACAGCTGGCGCACGTTTTTTGAATGGAAAACAAAGGATTACGCCAAAGGCACCGGCTTTCGCCTGATTTCGTTTATCTATACGGACGCAGAGGGCAAACCCTTTTGGCACTGGGAGGGGGACAGGGACCCCGAGCATGCCATCTGGGAAATCGACAACTACGATATTCCCGTGCCGCAGAACGAATGGTTCCTGACCGAATTCTACTGGCACTGGTCCGAGGGGGACGACGGGCGCGCCCTCTGGCGGATCAACGGGCAGGTGGTGGGGGATCACTACGGCCCCACCACGCGCAACCACAAACCGATCGATTTCATCATGCTGACCCAGATCTACGGCAACGCCAATCCCAAATACCAGTGGATCGACGATATCGAAATCTACGACGGCCTGCCCGACTAGGATCTGGAGCTAAGGCGTTGTAACCCCCCTGCCCGATGCGCTAAGCAGGGGTATGTGAGGGAGGGGACATGAAAACAGCAGCCTTGATCGTTGCCGCCGGGCGTGGAACGCGCGCGGGGGGCGGGATACCGAAACAATACCGCGACATCGGCGGCCAGAGCGTGCTGCGCCGCACGATTCTTGCCCTGCTGGCGCATCCGGGGATCGATCTGGTGCAGGTGGTGATCCACCCCGATGACTCGGGGCGCTATGCCATTGCCACCAGCGGCATCGACCGGCTGTTGCCCGCCGTCTTTGGCGGGGCCGAGCGGCAGGATTCCGCCCTCAAAGGGCTGGAGGCCCTCGCCCCCCACGCCCCCGATGCGGTGCTGATCCATGACGCGGCGCGGCCCTTTGTCTCTGCCGCGGTTATCTCGGGCGTGCTGGAGGCCCTGCAAACCCACAAGGCCGCCTTCCCCGCCCTGCCGGTTGTCGATGCACTGTGGAAAGGCTCGCGCGGGCGGGTGATTACCGAACAGCCCCGCGACGGCCTCTATCGTGCCCAGACCCCGCAAGGGTTTCATTTCAACGAGATCCTCGCCGCGCACAGAACCGCCACGGCGCCGGTGCTGGACGATGTGGCGGTGGCGCACCGCACGGGCTATAAAATCGCCATAACCCCCGGGGATCCGGACAATTTCAAACTGACCACGCAGGACGATTTCGATCGTGCCGCGCGCATGATGGAAAACACTATGGACATACGTATCGGCAACGGCTTCGACGTGCATAAATTCGGCGAGGGCGACCACGTCACCCTTTGCGGCATCCGCATCCCCCATGATCAGGGGCTGGTGGGCCATTCCGACGCCGATGTTGCCATGCACACCATCACCGACGCCCTGTTCGGCGCGCTGGCCGAGGGCGACATCGGCCAGTGGTTCCCCCCTTCCGAGGACGAATGGAAGGGCGCCAACTCCGCCATTTTCCTGACCAAGGCGGTGGAACGGGTGGCGGCGCGCGGCTTTGCCATCTCCAACGTCGATTGTACGATTATCTGCGAACGCCCGAAAATCGGCCCCAATGCCCTGAAAATGCGCGAACGCATGGCCGCCCTTCTGGGTATCGAAATCGAGCGCATTTCCATCAAGGCAACCACGTCCGAAAAGCTCGGCTTTACCGGCCGCGGCGAGGGGATCGCCGCCATGGCCACAACAACATTGGTGAAAACATCATGATACGACTGATCACAACCTTTTTCGGCACCGGCCTTCTGCCCAAAGCCCCCGGCACATGGGGCAGCCTTGCGGCCATTCCCGTGGCCTGGGTGATTC
>JALWQC010000500.1 GCA_027080755.1 Paracoccaceae bacterium | reverse complement strand
CCCAGCATTCGGCGCGCCGTGTCGGCGCTGGTGACAACATGGGTGACATAGCCGCCCCTGATGGCCGCCAGCATCGGCGCCACCTTGTCCTCGCCGCTGGAAACCAGCAGCCCCATATCCAGCCCCTGCAATTTGTCCAGTGTCACCCCGATCATCCGGTCATCCAGTTTTCCCGGAATCGGCTGGCCGTTCGTGTCGATGAAGCGCCCGCACAAAACCCCTGTGGCGCCATGGGCCACATACCATTCCAGATCCGCCGCACTGGCCACCCCCGAGCCGACGATATGGCTGTCGGGGGCGCTGGAGCCGGCGGCGAAAATCGCCTTGTTGCAGTGGCTCAGGGCCTCCAGCTGGGCGTGGATGATCGGCTCGTCGCGCAGACGTTGCGCCAGTTCCGGGTCGGACAGGACCGCAGGGGCGTGCAGGTTGATACATTTCGCCCCCAGATTCTGCGCCATATGGGCCGAACAGATTTCCGCCGTAAACCCGTAGGGCGTCGCCATGGAGCCAACCAGCTGCGAAACCGTGACATCCTTCATGCGGGTCTGGTCCAGGGCCTCGGCCACCTCGTAAACGGTGCGCCCCCAGGCCACGCCCAGACGGTCCCCCGGCTCCAGCAGGCTGGGCAGCCAGTCGGCGGCGCCGCGCGCCACGCGCATCAGGGTTTCCTCTTCGTTGCAACTGTCCCCCGGCACCACATAGGCGGCCTGCAGCCCGAAACGTTCGCGCAAATCCTCGGCCAGCTGGTGGGTGCTGAATACCTCGGGGGCCAGCGAGATGCGGATATAGCCCCTTTCGCGGGCCTCCTGCAGGTAATTCACCACTGTTGCCCGCGACACTTTCAGCAGCTTGGCAATGTCGTTCTGGTTCAATCCGTCGTGGTAATACAGCCAGGCGGCCTCTACGACGATGCTTTCGCCGCTGACCTGTCCTACTGTGCGTCTGCGTGTCACGGTCGCCATGGGGCCTCCTTTTTATATATTTGACACTATGTGCTGACATTTGTCAAAAACTATGCTTAAAGGGTCGAGACTCCTAATGCGCAAGAAAGGGTAATTGCAATGGTCCTTAACAGATGGAACGATGACGAGGCAAAGAAATTCGAGGAGGCCGCCGGCACCGATCCGGCGGATCGCGAGCTGGGGCTGCGGGTCTATACCTCGCGTCTGATCGGCAGCGACCTCAATCTGGTGCTGCACGGGGGCGGGAATACGTCCTGCAAGGTGAAGCGCAAGGATATTTTCGGCAACGAGATCGACGTGCTGCACGTCAAGGGATCGGGCTGGGATCTGGGCGTGATAGAGGCCGCGGGCCTGCCCGGCGTGCGCCTGAAGCCGCTGCAGGATTTGCGCGCGCTCGATGCACTGTCGGACGAGGATATGGTAAACCTGCAGCGGGCCAATCTGCTGGATTCCACCTCGCCCAACCCGTCGGTGGAAACGCTGCTGCATGCCTTCCTGCCGCACAAGTTTATCGACCACACTCACGCCTCGGCCATGCTGGCACTGGCGGATCTGCCCAATGTCGAAGAGGTGGTGCAGGAAATTTTCGGTGATCGTCTGGTCTGTGTCCCCTTCATCATGCCGGGATTCGAGCTGGCCAAGGTCGCGGCCGAGGTCTACGACGCCAACCCGCATGTGGAAGGGCTTATTCTGATCAACCACGGGCATTTCGCCTTTGGCGATTCGGCCAGGGAAAGCTACGACCGGCTGATTGCGCACACGAATGCGGTAGAGGACTGGCTGAACAAAACCGGCGGCGTTGTCCCGAAAGAGGCAATTGGCAGCTCGGCCGAGATGACGGCGCGGGCCAAGGATATCCTGCCGATGCTGCGCGGGATTATCGGGGAACGCAACGCGGAATTCACCGGCAACCGCGACTATCCAATGCCGGTGATGGATCTGCGCAACGGTGAAAATGTGCAGGAGTTTCTGGCCCGGGACGATCTGGCCGTTCTGTCGCGTCGCGGTGTGGCCACACCGGACCATGTGATCCGCACCAAGAACTATCCGCTTTATCTGACGGACGAGATCCTGGCCCGTGGCGAGGAGGCCGTGCGCCAGGCCGTTGACGACTATATCGTTGAATACACAAAGTATTTCGAGGAAAACAACGCCCGTCTCGGCGGGATAAAAACCATGCTGATGCCCACGCCCAACCTTGCCTGGATCGAGGGCGTCGGGGTGGTCGGCATTTCCGCCAACGCCAAGGCCGCCAGCGCGGCCAGCGATCTGGCGGCGCAGAATATGACCGTGATGACATGGGGGCAGGCCTGTGGCGGCTTCCATCCGGTCAGCCCCGAAAAGCTGTTCGACATGGAATACTGGTCGCTGGAACAGGCCAAGCTGGGCAAGGGCAAACCGCCGGCGCTGCAGGGTAACGTGGTTCTGGTCACCGGCGGTGGCGGGGCGATCGGGCTGGCGACGGCACAGGAATTTGCCGCCCTCGGGGCCAATATCTTTATCGTCGATCTGGAACAGAAGGCGCTGGAGGGCGCACTCGACAAACTGGGTGCGGGGCATGGCGGCATTGCGCTGGACATCACCGCCGAAGGGGCGGCGCAGCAGGCCATCGACGCCTGTATCGCACGCTTT
>JALWQC010000499.1 GCA_027080755.1 Paracoccaceae bacterium | reverse complement strand
CTCCAGTATCGCGGGCGCCCCGTTCAGCGCGGCAAAGGCGCCGGCGGCCTGATCGGGGGCGGTGATCCGCTGTTGCCCCTTGCCGTCATAGCCGAAACGGCGGGTTTTCAGGATGGCCGGCGTGCCGATAGTGTCCAGCGCCTGTTCCAGATCGGCCAGCGTATCGACAGCGGCAAAGGGCGCGACCTTCAGCCCGAGGGATTGCAGAAACCGTTTTTCGTCCACCCGGTCCTGTGACACCGCCAGCGCATTGCGGGCCGGACGCACGGGGCGGATGCCCTCCAGCAGGTCCAGCGCCGCTGCGGGGATGTTTTCGAATTCAAACGTAATCACATCGACCGAGGCGGCGAACCGCGTCAGAAGCTCGCTATCATCATAGGGGGCGATGGTGACATGGGCCGCCACATCCCCCGCCGGCGGGTTGGCCGAAGGGTCGAAAATATGGGTCTTGAACCCCAGCCGCGCTGCCGCCATTGCCAGCATGCGCCCCAGTTGTCCGCCACCCAGAATGCCGATTGTCGCGCCGGGGCGCAGCGGGCTAGTCATGGGGCACCTCCGGGATAGAGGCCGCCAGATCCGCGCGCCACCGGTCCAGCCGCGCCGCCAGTTCCGCATTCGTATTGGCCAGAATTGCCGCCGCCATCAGCCCCGCATTGGCCGCACCCGCCGCGCCGATCGCCATGGTCCCGACAGGAAACCCCTTTGGCATCTGCACGATGGAATAGAGCGAATCAACCCCCGACAAAGCCTTGGTCTGGATCGGCACGCCCAGCACCGGCACCCGCGTTTTCGAGGCCATCATCCCGGGCAAATGCGCCGCCCCGCCGGCCCCGGCAATAATGACCTTCAGTCCCCGCTCCACCGCCGTTTTGCCATAGTCCCACAGCCGGTCCGGCGTGCGATGCGCCGAGACGATCTTTGCCTCGTAGGGGACGCTCAGCTCCTCCAGAATCTCCGCCGCCAGTTTCATGGTCGGCCAGTCCGACTGGCTTCCCATAATGATGCCGATTTCAGGTTTGCTCACGGGGGTCTCCTTGCTGCGCTCAGGCAATGATGTTCGGGGTCAGCTCGTCTTCAAGCCGGGCGATGGTGTCTTTCAGCGCCAGCTTCTGCTTTTTCAACCGCCGCAGGGTCAGGGGATCCGCACGGCGCGACTGGTCCAGGGCGTGGATGGCCTCGTCCAGATCGCGGTGCTCGCGCTGGTGCATTTGCAGGCGGATTTTCAGGATATCTTTATGGTCGAGCGTTGGCGCGGTTGGCATGGGGCTGTCCGTTTTGGGCTTTGCGCCAATATAGCGGCAAAAACCCGGTGCGAACAGTCTGCCGGCGTTGATTCCGCAGATTTTTCGCTTTGGCAATTTATGCGTGTCGGATGCGTGAATTTACAACCAAAACGCATTAAGAAAATCTGAAGGGCAGGGCCATATTCTGCATTTCACATCAATTTTTCTGAATACGGGAAGGGTATACGAAAATTTGAATCGCCTGCCTTGGCGGAGTTTGTTATATACAGGATGTGAGTAAAAAGTAACGGGTTCCGAGGGGGTTCGCCTGAGCTTCCAAAATATCCGGATGTGTGTTGCCGTGTTTGTTTGGCTGGCGGGCCACAAATAGGCCCTGGACTCGGGGAATGCGAAAAACCGGTTTCAGGGAAAAGCGATGCGCAGGATGTGACGGATCCCACAGTATCAGCCCCGGTGCGATATCCTTTCGGGATGGCGCGCCGGGGTTTTTTATGGGCTAGCCGGCGATCAGGCCCAGCTGTTCCAGCTTCAGGATCACCTGATGGGCGCAGTTGTCCACATCGACATTTTCCGTTTCCACCCGCAGCTCGGGGGTTTCCGGTTCCTCGTAAGGGTCTGAAATGCCGGTAAATTCCTTGATTTTTCCCTCGCGCGCCAGCTTGTACAGCCCCTTGCGGTCGCGGCGTTCGCATTCTTCCAGACTGGTGGCGACATGGACCTCTACGAAGGTTCCGAACTGCTCGATTTCCTCGCGCACGGCGCGGCGGGTGGCGGCATAGGGGGCGATCGGGGCGCATAGTGCGATGCCGCCGTTTTTGGTGATTTCCGAGGCGACATAGCCGATGCGCCGGATATTCAGATCGCGGTGTTCCTTGCTGAAGCCCAGCTCCGAGGACAGGTTTTTGCGCACCACATCCCCGTCCAGCAGGGTTACGGGTCGCCCGCCCATTTCCATCAGCTTGACCATCAGGGCATTGGCGATGGTGGACTTGCCGGAACCGGACAGGCCGGTGAAAAACACGGTAAAGCCCTGCTTCGATTTTGCCGGACGGGTGCGGCGCAGTTCTTCCACCACTTCGGGGAAGGAAAACCAGTCGGGGATGTCCAGCCCTTCGGTCAGGCGGCGGCGCAATTCGGTGCCGGAGATATTCAGGACGGTTTTGCCCTCGGCCACCTCGTCGATGGGTTCGTATTGTGCCTTTTCCTGCACATAGACCATGTGCTTGAACGGCACCATTTCCACGCCGATTTCGGATTCGTATTCCTTGAACAGCTCCTGCGCGTCATAGGGGCCGTAGAAATCCTCGCCCGCGGAGTTTTTGCCCGGTCCGGCGTGGTCGCGCCCGACGATGAAATGG
>JALWQC010000498.1 GCA_027080755.1 Paracoccaceae bacterium | reverse complement strand
AGGGCCAGCGTGAACGGATTGGCCCGGGGGTAGATTAGCAAAAACAGCCCCGTCCCCAAAACAAAGGGCGAGATGGCAAGGGTCATCAGCCCCAGACTCTCGGCCAGTTTTCCGGCCTTTGGGCGGTTTGTTTTCAGCGTATCGATAAACCCCGCCAGCACCAGCGCCAGCCCCAGCGCCAAAAAGGCCGAGGCAAGCGCGACCAGCAGGCTGTTGAAAATTGCGGGCCACAGGGCGGCAGGCAGGTGGAAAAGACGGGGAAACCCGCGCCAGACCACGGCCAGCATCGGCGCGCCCAGAAACAGGGTGACTGCAACCAGCACCAGACGGTCCTGCCACAACATCCATCCGGTTTTGGCGTCAAACCGGCGGATATACCCCCCCAAAGTGCCGCCAAAATCCGCCTGAACCGACAGTTTCAGCGAAGCAGCGACAACAAGGGCGCAAATGGCAAACTGGACCAGCCCCAGCAGCGCCGCCTGCCCCAGATTGAAATCGAACCGCAGCGCCTGATAGATGGCCAGCTCGATCGTTGTGGCTTGTGGCCCGCCGCCAAGGGTCAGCGCGACGGCAAAGCTGGTAACGCAGAGCAGAAAGATCAGCAGAAAGGCCCCGGGCAGGATGCCTTTTAGCATCGGGATCTCTATCTGCCGGAAAATATCGCGGGGGCGCATGTTCAACTGTGCGGCAAGACGGAAATGTTCGGCCGGAATGCCGGACCAGCCTTGCAGGATCAGCCGCGTGGCCAGTGGCAGGTTGAAAAAGACATGGGCCAGAAGGATGCCGGACAGGCCGTAAATGTTGAGCGGCCCGATATCTATGGCGGAAAGCAGGCCGGAAACCACGCCGGCCCGCCCCCAGACGGCCAGAATCCCCAACACGGCGACGATGACGGGCAGCAGAAACGGCGCCCCCAGCAATGTGACCAGCAGACCGCGCCCGCGAAACCGGCGGCGGGACAGGGCACGGGCGGTCGGGATTGCCAGAAGGATGCTTAGCGCGGCGGATAAAAACGCCTGAAAAAGGGTAAACCGGATGGCCGATATATCCGCACGGCTTAGGGCGCCGGCCCCCTCTGCCTTGAACCAGAGGGCGGCGAGAGGGGCAAAAACCAGCAGCCCCACAAAGGCGAGGGCTGCCGATCCGGCAAATGTCAGCGGCTTAATGCGGCGAGCCATTCGTCAAGGGCCTCTTTGCGAACGGCTGGAACATCCTTTGCGGGGATAAGCAGGGCGCGATCGGGTTTGATCAGGGTGTCAAAGCCCTCGGGCAGGCCGGCATCGGGCATTACGGCCGGATACATCCAGTTGTTGGTCGGGATCAGGGACTGGAACGCATCCGACATCATGAATTCCAGAAACTGGTCGGCCAGCGCGTTCTGGTCCGTTCCGGCGATTTTACCGGCCACTTCGATTTGCATATAATGCCCCTCGCGGAAATTGGCGGCCGCTTTGGTGTCGTCATTTTCCGCAATCAGGTGGTAGGCGGGCGAGGTGGTGTAGCTAAGGACCATGTCGGCCTCTGCGTCCAGAAACAGGCCGTATGCCTCGGACCAGCCTTTGGTAACGGTGACGATCTGGGGTTTGAGCGCGGCCCATTTTTCCCCGGCCTTGTCCCCGTAAACATCCTTCATCCACAACAACAATCCCAACCCGGGGGTGGAGCTGCGCGGATCCTCGATCAGGATACTGGTATCGCTGCCGATAAGATCCTCGAAGCTTTCGGGCGGGTTGGGCAGGCGGGTTTTGTCGTAAACAAAGGCGAAATACCCCCAGTCATAGGGCAGAAAGGTGTCGTCCTCCCAACTGATCGGCAGGTCGAGCGTGTCGGGAATCCCGTTGTGCGGGGCGAAAAGGCCGGTTTCTTTGGCGATTTCGATCAGGCTGGTATCCAGACCCAGCACAATATCCGCATCGGTGTGCGGGCCTTCCAGTTGCAGGCGGGCCAGCAGGGCGGCCCCGTCACCGACTCCGACAAATTCCAGATTGCAGCCGCAGGTTTTTTCAAAGGCGGCCTCTACGGCCGGGCCGGGGCCCCATTCCGCGACAAAACTGTCGTAGGTGTAGACGTTAAGGGTGGGTGTTTGGGCAGATGCCAGTCCCGCAAGGGTGACAAAAGCCGCAGTCAGAACGGATTGTTTCATAAAATCCTCCAATTACTGCGACGTAGTTGGGGAACGGGCTGACCCGTCACACCTTTCCTACGCCGGCATGATCCGGTTCAGGTTCAACGGGTCCGCGCATGCGTCTCAGCCTTTTCAGGCCCCCCGAGGCAGGTGCAACACTAGACAAACCGGACGAAATAGCAAGGGATTGTCGCTGGATCGGACAAAAGGGGGTTTTTACACCCTGTGCCATAGGGTAATGATCGGGGAAAGGAGTCTGCTATGTCTATGAATTCGTTTGGCCACCTGTTTCGCGTTACCACATGGGGCGAAAGCCACGGGCCGGCGCTTGGCGCGGTGATTGACGGCTGCCCGCCCAATATCGCGCTGGATGCCGGAATGCTGCAACACTGGCTGGACAAGCGCAAACCCGGGCAGAACAAATTCACCACCCAGCGGCAAGAGGCCGATCAGGTTGAAATCCTGTCCGGTGTGTTCGAG
>JALWQC010000497.1 GCA_027080755.1 Paracoccaceae bacterium | reverse complement strand
ATGTGGAAATCGTGCCGGCCCCCAGACACACCACCATGTCGCCGGGCTTTGCGGTGGCACGCACAAAGGCGGCCAAGTCGGATTCCCCTTCGATGGCCTGCGCATTGCGGTGGCCGTGGGTCACCAGTCCGGCGACCAGATCGTCACGGGTGGCGCCCTCTATCGGGGTTTCGCCGGCGGCAAAAATATCGGTGATGGCGACGATATCGGCGTCATTGAAACAGCCGCAGAAATCCTCGAACAGGTCATGCAGGCGGCTGAAACGGTGCGGTTGATGCACGGCAATTACCCGCCCTTCGCTGGCCTGTCGAGCGGCCTTCAACAGCGCCGCGATCTCCACCGGATGGTGGGCGTAGTCGTCGATGATCGTCACCCCGTTCCAGTCCCCCACACGGGTAAACCGCCGGTTGACGCCGCCGAAATCGTTGACCGCCTTGCGGATGTCGTCAAAGGAAATCCCCAGATGCCGTGCGGCGGCGATGGCGGCCAGCATGTTCAGCACGTTGTGATCTCCGGGCATGGGCAGACGCAGGTTTTCCAGCCGCGCCCCCTCGCCCTGCAACTCCACGTCGAAACAGGCCTTGCCGTTTTCATAGCCCAAATTCACCGCCCGCACATCGGCCTGCGCGTTGAAACCATAGGTCACGACGCGCCGGTCATTGATACGGCCGACGAGGCTCTGCACCTCGGGGTGGTCGGTGCAGCAGATCGCCAGACCGTAGAAAGGGATGTTGGACACGAAGGTATAGAATGCCTCGCGCAGGGCGTCGAAACTGCCGTAGTGGTCCATGTGTTCGGGGTCGATATTGGTTACAATCGCCACCGTCGCGGGCAGGCGGTTGAAAGTGCCGTCGGATTCGTCGGCCTCTACCACCATCCACTCGGAATCGCCCATGCGCGCGTTTGATCCGTAAGCGTGGATGATCCCGCCATTGATCACCGTCGGGTCAATCCCGCCCCCGTCCAGCAGTGCCGCCACCATAGAGGTGGTCGTGGTTTTGCCATGCGTCCCCGCCACCGCGATGTTGGATTTCAGGCGCATCAGCTCCGCCAGCATTTCCGCGCGCCGCACCACCGGCAAGCCGCCCAGCCGCGCCGCGTCCAGTTCCGGGTTGCCCGGTTTGATGGCAGAGGAAATCACCACAACCTCTGCCCCTTGCAGGTTCTCGGCCCGCTGCCCGACAAAAACCTTCGCGCCCAGCCGTTCCAGCCGGTCTGTAATCTTGCTGGCCTTCAGGTCCGAGCCTTGCACCCGATACCCGTGGCTTAGCAGCACCTCGGCGATGCCGGACATGCCGATGCCGCCGATGCCGACAAAATGGATCGGGCCGATATCATGGGGCAGACGGGTTTGTGCGTTCATCTCGTTATCCTTTTTGCGCCAGGTCCTGCACCAGCACGGCCAGTTCCTGTGTGGCGTCGGGCTTGCCCTGCGACAGGGCGGCCTGCGCCATCGCGGTTGCGCCGTCCTCGTCCGACAAAATCGCCGCGATATGCCCCGAAAGGGCCTGCGGGGTCAATGCGTTTTCTGCCAGCACAAAGGCCCCGCCACAATCGGCCAGCGGGCGGGCGTTGGCGCTCTGGTGATCATTGGCGGCGCTGGCCAGCGGGATCAGGATCGACGGGCGGCCAATCACCGAAATATCGGCAATCGAGGACGCCCCCGCGCGCGAGATCACCAGCTGCGCCTCGGCCAGCCGTGCCGGCACGTCGTCAAAAAACGGCTGCACGTCGGCCCGCACCCCGATGGCGTCATAGCTGGTCACAACCAGATCCAGATCCTCGGCCCGGGCCTGATGGGAAATCTTCAGGAATTGCAGCATGGCTTCGGGCAGCATGGCGATGGCCTCGGGGACCACCTGCGACAGGATCCGCGCCCCTTGCGAGCCCCCCATAACCAGCAGTTTCATCGGCCAGGGACCGGGGGGCTGATAGGGCGCCCCGGCCCGCGCCAGAACCGCGCCGCGCACCGGATTGCCCGTATGCACCGCCTTTGCGCCCGCCGGCAGATCCGTCGGCCAGACGGAACAGGCGACCACATCGACACGGCGGGCAAACAGCCGGTTGACCCGCCCCAGAATGCCGTTTTGTTCATGCACCATGCGCGGCAGTTTCAACAGCCACGCCGCCGACATCGCCGGAATCGCCGGATAGCCGCCAAAGCCGACCACAACCGCGGGCCGGTCGCCCCGCATGGAACGCCACGCGCTGAAGATCCCTGCGGCAATGCGGAATGGCATCGCCAGTTTCGCCAGCTTCCCCCCGCGCGCCGGCGTGGCCGAGGCAACCACCTCGCGCTCGACCTCTTTGGGAAAGCTGCCGGAATAGCGGTTGCCGCGCACATCGGTGGACAGCTTCACCCGCCAGCCGCGGGCCAGCATTTCCTCGGCCAGGGCCTGCGCGGGGAACATATGTCCACCGGTGCCGCCGGCCGCGATCACCAGAAGCGGGGCCTTATCCATTGTGCTGCGCCTTTCCCAGAATCTCGCCCATGTCATGCTGCGCCCGCTTGCGGGTCAGCGCCAGCAGAAAGCCCAGCATCATCCCCGCTGCCAGCAGCGACGAGCCGCCATAGCTGACAAAGGGCAGCGTCATGCCCTTGGCCGG
>JALWQC010000496.1 GCA_027080755.1 Paracoccaceae bacterium | reverse complement strand
CCCCGTCTATGGCCTGTTCCGCCGTGATATCAGGCGGATTTCCCCCGCCAAGCAGGGTAAACAGACGGGCGGGGGATTTACGGAATGTCAGGCGGGTCTTTGCCCGCGGGGCCAGCCGGAGGGCACAGGCCAGCGCGACCCAGAAACCGCCCCGCAGCGGGTTGACCACATCCATGACAAACACCGTGCGCCGCGCCGCACGCGCGGCATCGCGCGCCAGCCAGTAGCGGCGCACCCATTCCGACAGACGGGGGCGGAAAAGCGGCTTGTCCACCCGTTCCGTGCCAAGGCCCGAGGCAAAAACCACCAGATCCGCCCCTGCCGGCATCGTGGAGACAAGCCGGTCGCGGCTGCGGGCGAAACGTTTGCGGGTGTGGTATTCCAGCACATGCCGGACATAGCTCTCGCCCCCTTCCCCCGCCGTTATCACCTCAAACCCGCCCTGCTGCAGCATGGTGGCCAGCGTGGCGGCCCGTTCCTGCGCCGGCCCGCCCATTGGGGGCTGGTTTGCCAGCAACAGGACGGGGCGCGATCCGGTCCGGTCCGCCTGCCTTGCCTTTTGTGCCGCCTGTTGCATGAAAATCCCGACGTTTTTCAATATCTATTCTAAAATTCCTACCAAGAGGTAAACGAGCATCCCGCAGGGTGCAAACACAAAGCCCCTTTTATTTCCCTGCTGTCGTGCCTATATCAGATACAGGCGGGTGCTGACCTTTACGTGAGAGGACTACATCCTAGTGGCCTTAAATCTTTGAACGGGAGCTGGCTCTGCGACTGGTCGTGGCCTAACGCATCTGGCGCCCACCTGTATATGCAGGCTCTCAAGGATACAGATCCCTCCACGGCCGAGACGGGCCCGCCGCTTTTTTCCTGGTATCTTGTGAATTACGGCTCTACGCCCTAGGCTACAGGCATGGATATCACCGAACAGAAAAAACAGGCTCGCAGGGCCGGATTTGCGCGCCGCAAGCAGGCCTACGGGGCGCAGGGCGATGCCGCCGGGCGTGCCGCAGCGCATTTGCTGGACTATGTCGAATCTGTCGGCGCGCCGGAAAATATTGCCGCCTATATGCCTATCCGCACCGAACTGGATCCGCTGCCGGCCATGCGGGCGCTGGTGGAAAAGGGGCATCGTGTGGCCGTGCCGGTGATTGTCGGCACGGGCCTGCCGCTGTCGTTTCGCGAATGGCGCCCCGACAGTGTGATGGTTACCGGCCCCTTTGGCGCGCAAGTCCCGCAAGAGGGGGCCTTCCTGATGCCCGATCTGCTGGTGGTGCCGCTGGTGGCCTTTGATGACCGGGGCTACCGGATGGGCTATGGCGGCGGGTTTTACGACCGCTCGCTGGAACTGCTGCGCGCCAAACGCCCGACATTGGCGGCAGGTTACGGGTTCAGCGCGCAAAAAGGGGCTGTTCCGGTAGAAAAAACCGACCAGCCCCTTGATGCGATGATCACCGAAAACGGTGTTTTGCGGTTTTAGGGTTCACGCCCTAACGCGGCCCCATGCGGATGGCGCCGTCCAGACGGATGACCTCGCCGTTCAGCATCGGGTTTTCGACGATCTGCTGCACAAGCGCCGCGTATTCCGAGGGATCGCCAAGGCGCGAAGGGAAGGGCACCTGTTTGCCCAGACTGTCCTGCACCTCTTGCGGCAGTCCGGCCAGCATCGGGGTCATGAACAGGCCGGGCGCAATTGCCATCACCCGCACGCCGTCGCGCGACAGATCCCGCGCCATCGGCAGGGTCAGGCCGACTACTCCGGCCTTGGAGGCCGCATAGGCGGCCTGCCCGATCTGCCCCTCGAAAGCCGCGACAGAGGCGGTGTTGACGATCACCCCGCGCTCGCCGTCCTGTGTCACCGGATCCAGCTTTACCATGCCCGCCGCCGACTGGCTGGCGACGTTGAAAGTGCCGATCAGGTTGATGTTGATGGCACGGGCGAAACGGGCCGGATCATGGTAGTTTCCGTCCCGGTCCACGGTCTTTTCCCCCGGTGCGATGCCCGCGCAGTTGACGCAGATACGTTCCTGCCCATGCACCGCGCGCGCCTGCGCCAGCCCGACAGAGACGGATTCCACATCCGCGACATCCACCTTGCAGAACACGCCGCCGATTTCACTGGCGACTTCACGCCCCCGTTCGGCGTTCATGTCGAAAATGGCAACCCGCACGCCTTGTGCGGCCAGCTTGCGCGCCGTTGCCTCGCCCAGCCCCGATGCCGCGCCGGTTACAACGGCCGCGATGGTGTTGTCCGCTTTCATGCCGGCACCTCGATGGCAATGGCCGTGCCTTCGCCGCCCCCGATGCAGATCGCGGCTACGCCTTTGGTCTTGCCGGCCCGTTCCAGCGCATGCAGCAAGGTCACGATAATCCGCGTCCCCGAGGCCCCGATCGGATGCCCCAGCGCCGTCGCCCCGCCGTTGACGTTCATAATATCGCGCGAGACGCCCATTTCCGCCATAAAGGCCATCGGCACCACAGCGAAGGCTTCGTTGACCTCCCACAGGTCCACGTCTTTGACGTCCCAGCCGATGCGCTCCAGCATTTTCTTCGTGGCGGGAACGGGGGCGGTGGTGAACCAGCCCGGTTCCTGCGCATGCGAGCCATGGCCCAGAAT
>JALWQC010000495.1 GCA_027080755.1 Paracoccaceae bacterium | reverse complement strand
GAACAGGTGCGCGCCGATCTGCAGGCCGCTTACGACAGCGGCATCCGTGCGGTCGCGATTGTCTTCATGCACGCCTATGCCTATCCGGCCCATGAACAGATGGTTGCCGAGATCGCCCGCGATATCGGCTTTACCCAGATTTCCACCAGCCATACGGTATCCCCGCTGATGAAACTGGTCGGGCGGGGCGATACCACGGTGGTGGACGCCTACCTGTCCCCGATCCTGCGCCGCTATGTGGAACAGGTCTCAAGCGAGCTGGGCGAGGGCGTGCGCCTGATGTTCATGATGTCCTCGGGCGGGTTGACCGCGGCGGACCTGTTTCAGGGCAAGGACGCCATCCTGTCCGGTCCGGCCGGCGGGGTTGTCGGGGCGGTGCAGACCTCGGCCCTGGCGGGATTTGAACAGATCATCGGTTTTGACATGGGCGGGACCTCTACGGATGTCTGCCACTATGACGGCGCCTTCGAGCGCGCCTTTGAAACCGCCGTTGCCGGTGTGCGGATGCGCGCGCCGATGATGCGGATCCATACGGTTGCGGCGGGGGGGGGCTCTGTCCTCAGCTATGACGGCCAGCGGTTCCGCGTCGGGCCGGAAAGTGCCGGCGCCAATCCGGGGCCGAAATGCTACCGGCGCGGCGGGCCTCTGACGGTGACGGATGCCAACGTGATGCTGGGCAAGCTGCAGCCCGAAAACTTCCCGAAAATCTTCGGCCCCGAACAGGACCAGCCGCTGGATGCCAAGGCGGTGCAGGATGCCTTTGCCGCGCTGGCCGCCGAAATCGGCGACGGCCGCACCCCCGAGCAGGTGGCCGAGGGCTTCCTCTCCATCGCTGTGGAAAACATGGCCAACGCGATCAAGAAAATCTCTGTCCAGCGGGGCTATGACGTGTCGGGCTATGCGCTGACGTGCTTTGGCGGCGCGGGCGGGCAGCATGCCTGTGCGGTGGCCGACAGTCTGGGCATGAAAACCGTGATCGTGCATCCCCATTCCGGTATCCTGTCGGCCTATGGCATGGGGCTGGCCGACATCCGCGCCACCCGCACCCGTTCCGTGGTAGAGCCGCTGGACGAGCGCTCCGCCGCCGACGTCGGGGCCGAGGTGGACCTGCTACGCGCCGAAACCCGGGTTGAACTGGAACGCCAGGGCGTGCCCGCGGACGAGATCAAAACCCACCCGCGCCTGCATCTGCGCTATGACGGCACCGATACGCCGATTGCCGTGGATTTCGACAGCGTGGACGCCATGCGCACAGCCTTTGAAACCGCCCATAAAAAGCAGTTCGGTTTCACCTTCGAGGGCAAAGCCATCGTCATCGAGGCCGCCGAGGTAGAGGCCGTCGGCGGCGGCGCCGCCATTCAGGAACCGGAACAACCCGTCATCGAAAGCCGCCTGTCCCCGCAGGAAACCACCCGTATTTTCGCCGGCGGCACATGGCATCAGGCCGGCGTCTTCCGCGACCGCGAAAACTTCCGCGCCGGTATGGTCCTTGACGGCCCCGCCCTGATCGTGGAGCCGCACCAGACCGTGGTAATCGAACCGGGCTGGCAGGCACGCGTCAACAAGCACAACCACATCATCCTTGAACGCACCACCGCGCTGGAACGCCGCCACGCCGTGGGAACAGAGGCCGACCCCGTGATGCTGGAGGTCTTCAACAACCTGTTCATGTCCATTGCCGAACAGATGGGCGTCACGCTGCAAAACACTGCCTATTCGGTGAATATCAAGGAGCGCGTCGATTTCTCCTGCGCCGTGTTCGCTGCCGACGCCTCGCTGGTGGCCAACGCGCCGCATATGCCGGTGCATCTGGGGTCTATGGACCGCTCGGTAGAGGCGATTATCGCCCAGAACGCCGGCAAAATGCGCCCGGGCGACGTGTTTGCCCTGAACGCCCCCTATAACGGCGGCACGCATCTGCCCGATATTACGGTGGTAACGCCGGTCTTTGACGATGCGGGGGAAGAGATCCTGTTCTATGTCGCCTCGCGCGGGCATCATGCGGATGTCGGCGGCTCTGCCCCCGGCTCCATGACGCCGCTGGCCACCAATGTGGACGAGGAAGGCGTGCTGTTCGACAACTTCCTGCTGGTCGATCGCGGCGAATTCCGCGAGGAAGCCCTGCGGGACCTTCTGACCAACCACAAATACCCCTGCCGCAACCCCTATCAGAACATCGCCGACCTGAAGGCCCAGATCGCCGCCAACGCCAAGGGCATTTCCGAGCTGCGCAAGATGGTGAAACAGTTCACCCTGCCGGTGGTCAACGCCTATATGCAGCATGTGCAGGACAACGCCGAGGAAAACGTTCGCCGCGTGATAGAGGTCCTGAAGGATTCCGAATGGGAAACGCACACGGATCAGGGCGCGGTTATCAAGGTAAAGATCACCGTGGACAAGGCGGCGCGTTCCGCCACCGTCGATTTCACCGGCACCTCGGCACAGCAGGACAGCAACTTCAACGCCCCCGAGCCCGTGGCCCGCGCGGCGGCTCCGTATGCTTTCCGCCTGATGGTGGACGGCAATATCCCGATGAATGCCGGCTGCCTGAAACCGATCAACATCATCATTCCGGACGACTGCATGCTGCGCCCGAAATATCCGGCGGCTGTGGTGGCGGG
>JALWQC010000494.1 GCA_027080755.1 Paracoccaceae bacterium | reverse complement strand
CCAGCCCCAGTTCCACCAGCTCGTCGATATGGCACAGACGGTAAAGATCGCTGTGCCAGATTTCCCCGCGCGGCGTGTCATAGGTCTGCACCAGCGTGAAAGTGGGGGAGGGCACGTCCTCGGGCGTTTCCTGCAGGCTCTGGATCAGGGCGCGGGCGAAATGGGTTTTGCCGGCCCCCACCGGACCGGACAGCAGCAGGCAGTCACCCGGACGCAGATGCGCGCCGAAACCGGCCGCCAGCGCCGTTGTCGCGCCGGCATCGGGAAGGGTAAAGCGGTATTGCACGTCAGCGGTCTTTTTCAAGTTCGTGTATATTGTAGACAATATTGAACAAATGACTGTCGAGCGAGATATTCCTTGTCAGCGCCTCCAGATCCACCTCGGTTTTCAGGCCGGAGTTTTCGGTGACAACCCAGCCGGTCAGTTCCATCGGGTTTTCCTTCAGGATCAGGGTCATGCTGCCGGATTCCGGGTTTTCCGGGTCGAACATGATGACATAGACCTTGCCGCCGCGCACCTCTATCCGGCGGACGTATTTTGTTTTGGTGACGTCGATATTGTTGCGTGACAACAGCGAAAGCGGCGTGCTGTCCTGCGGATAGCGTTCCGGCCCGCGACTGGACTTGCGGTCAAACACCGCCAGCACGCTGCCGTCGGCAATGATCAGCGCCGGCGAGGGGGGATCGTATTCGAACCGCATCTTTCCGGGCTTTTGCAGGTAAAAGGTGCCGTTCATCACTGTTCCGTCGCTGCTTTTCTGGCGGAACCGCGCCTGTGCGGACTGCAGGTTGGTCAAATAGTTGTTCACGGCCTCGACCACGGCGTTTCCGGCGCTGGCAGAACTGCCGAGCGAAACCAGAGGGGCGGCGCAGAGGGCCGCTATAAAAATACGTCTGTCCATAGGGGTAATATATTCCTGCCTGTGGGGTTTTCAAATCCGGTCGGGGATATCCGCCTATTGGACCTCGGGGACCAGAACCTCGCGTTTGCCGACATGGTTGGCGGGGCTGACAACGCCGTTTTCTTCCATTTCCTCGACCAGCTTGGCTGCCTTGTTATACCCGATCGACAGTTTGCGCTGGATGTAGGAGGTGGAACACTTCCGGTCCCGCGCCACGATCTGCACCGCCTGATCATAAAGCGCGTTTTCCCCGTCCGTATTGCCGCCCAGACCCAGCAGGGCATCGACGTTGGCGCTGGCCTCGCCCTCGGGGCCTTCGACCACGCCGGAAACATATTCCGGTTCGCCCTGCGCCTTCAGGAACTTGACGATTTCCTCGACTTCCTCGTCGCTGACAAAGGGGCCATGCACGCGCGTCACGCGCCCGCCGGCGGCCATATACAGCATATCGCCCATGCCCAGCAGCTGTTCGGCCCCCATTTCGCCCAGAATGGTGCGGGAATCGATTTTGGAAGTGACCTGAAAGGATATCCGCGTCGGGAAGTTGGCCTTGATCGTGCCGGTAATCACATCAACCGAGGGGCGCTGCGTTGCCATGATCAGGTGGATCCCCGAGGCGCGCGCCATCTGCGCCAGACGCATGATGCAGGCCTCTATCTCTTTGCCGGCGACCATCATCAGATCGGCCATCTCGTCCACGATGATCACGATGAAGGGCATAGTCTCGGGCATGTATTCCTCGGTCTCGAAGACGGGATCGCCGGTGGCGTCGTCAAAACCGGTCTGGATGGTGCGGGTGAAGGCCTCGCCCTTGGCCATGGCCTCGCGCACGCGGCCGTTATAGCCATCAATATTGCGCACGCCCATCTTGGACATCTTGCGATAGCGTTCCTCCATCTCGGCCACGGCCCATTTCAGGGCGACGACGGCCTTTTTCGGGTCCGTCACCACGGGGGACAGCAGGTGCGGGATGCCGTCATAGACCGACAGTTCCAGCATCTTGGGATCGACCATGATCATTTTGCAATCCTCCGGCCCCAGCGTATAGAGCAGGGACAGGATCATGGTGTTGATACCTACCGATTTCCCCGAGCCGGTCGTCCCCGCAATCAGCAGATGCGGCATCTTGGCCAGATCGGCCACAACCGGTTCGCCGCCGATGTCCTTGCCCAGCGCCAGCGGCAGCTTGGCCTTGGAATCCCCGAATGCGGTCGAGGAGATTATCTCGCGGAACAGCACCATTTCGCGGTGGTCGTTGGGCAGTTCGATACCGATAACGGAACGCCCCGGAACCGTGGACACACGCGCGGTCAGGGCCGACATGGAGCGCGCGATATCGTCCGACAGCCCGATCACACGGCTGGCCTTCAGGCCGGCGGCGGGTTCCAGTTCATACATCGTCACCACGGGGCCGGGCCGGACCGAGGTAATCTCGCCCTTGACGCCGTAATCCTCCAGCACGTTTTCCAGCATCCGCGCGTTCTCGTTCAGGGCCTCGTCGCTAAGGCTGTGGCGCACGATATTGGCGGGGTTTTGCAGAATGGACAGGGGCGGGGTCTGATAGCCCTCGCCATCCGGCTCCAGTGCCAGACTGGGCTGTTCTTCCTTGCGTGCCCTGGTGCTTTTGCCCGTTTTCTTCGGCGCCGGATGCTGCACGCGCGGCAGGGGCTTGCCCAGCGCCATCGGCCCGCCGGCGGTGACGGGCGGGTCATTGTCGATAACCGGATGAT
>JALWQC010000493.1 GCA_027080755.1 Paracoccaceae bacterium | reverse complement strand
CGCACGCAATGCCTGATTGACGGGCTGAACATGGATGGCGAGGAAATGCGCGAGGTCGCCGCCACCCTGCGCCGCCTGTCGGGGATCTACGATCAGGCAGCGCGGGCCGCGACCTCGCTTTAGGGCTACATCAGGCTTGGCAGCAGGGTGACGATCTGCGGGAAGGCGATGATCAGGCCGACCGCTCCGAGCAGCAGCAGAAAGAACGGTAGCGCCGAGCGGGCGATGGACAGGATGTTGATCCCCGTCAGCCCCTGTATCACGAACAGGTTGAACCCCACCGGCGGCGTGATTTGCGACATTTCCACCACGATCACCAGATAGATCCCGAACCAGAGCGGATCTATCCCCGCGCTGTGGATCATCGGCATGATGATAGAGGTCGTCAGGACCACCACCGAAATGCCGTCCAGAAAGCAGCCCAGCAGGATGAAAAACACCGTCAGCGCCGCCAGCAGTTCCAGCGGGGACAGGTTGAACGATCCGATCCATGCCGCCAGATTGCGCGGAATGCCGGTAAAGCCCATGGCGACGGTCAGAAAGGCCGCGCCGGCCAGAATGAAGGCAATCATGGCCGAGGTGACGGTGGCGCCCATTATGGCCTCCAACAGCATTTTCATGCTGAAACCGCCGGACAGTTTTGCCAGCAGGATAGAGAACACGACCCCCAGCGCCGCCGCATCCGTGGGCGAGGCTATGCCCGCGTAGATAGAGCCGATCACCGCGGATATCAGCAGCAACACGGGGATCAGCCGGCGCGAGGCGCGGATTTTCTGCCCCAGCGTATAGTGCTGTGTTTCCTGCGGGATGGCGGCGGGATGTAGCAGGGATTGCAGGATGACGTAGCCTCCGAACAGGGCCACCAGCATCAGGCCGGGGAGAATGCCGGCGATGAAAAGCCGCGCGATGGACTGGTCGGTGGCCACCCCGTAGACAATCAGGATGATCGAGGGCGGGATCAGCAGCCCCAGCGTGGCGGAACCGGCCAGCGTGCCGATAACCAGCCGCTCGGGGTAGCCGCGTCTGGTCAGCTCGGGCACCGACATCTTGCCGATGGTCGCGGCCGTCGCAGCCGAGGATCCCGACACCGCCGCAAAGATGGCGCAGCCGATGATATTGACGTGCAGCAGCCGCCCGGGCAGGCGGGTCAGCCAGGGGGAAAGGCCCTTGAACATGTCCTCGGACATGCGCGATCGTAGCAGGATTTCCCCCATCAGGATAAACAGTGGCAGCGCCGCCAGCGCCCAGGCGTGGCTTTGCCCCCAGACGGTTGTCGCCAGCACCTGCCCGACCGGTGCGCCGGAAAAGAAGAACAGCGCCACCATCCCGACGCTTAGCAGCGCGATGGCCACCCAGACGCCGGCGGCCAGAAGGCCCAGCAGCACCAGCAGAAGAACCAGCATAATAATCGGATCGGACATTTATTCGCGCTCCCGGTTTTCAAGGACGGCATGGCCGGCCCGCAAGGTGGTCCAGAACAGGTCCAGAAAGGCAATTGTCAGGATCACCAGCCCGCCGGAGACGGCCAGCTGCGGGATCCAGATCGGGATGGCAATAATGCCGTAGGACAGGTCGCCATAGTCGTAGGATTCCATATTCAGGCGGATCATGAAATAGGCCATGAACCCCGCCATCAAGGCCCCCAGCCCCAGCGAGAACAGTTCCGCAAACAGGCGCGGGATGCGGCTGAAAGTCTGGATCAGCAGGGTCACACGGATATGCCCGCCCTTGTTCAACGTATAGGCCAGCGCCAGAAAAGAGGCGGCCGCCAGCGAAAATCCGGCGAAATCCGCATAGGACGGGATGGTATAGGCGTATTGCGCCCCGAAAATCTTGGTCACCAGATTAAGCACGACCTGCGCCGAAACCACCAGACAGATCACAACGATAAATCCGGCGGCGGCAAACCCGCTGGCCTGATAGAGCATATCGAGGAATTTGCGCATTTTACCCCCTTTTGACAGAAAACGGGCCGGACATTTGCCCGGCCCGCCTGTTGTGGTTTAGTTGGCCTTGTAGATCTTGATGATTTCAAGGGCCTCGGGGCTGGCTTTGGCTTCCAGTTCCGCCAGCATGGTGGCGCCGATGTCCTTCAGGCCGGCGATCAGCTCGGGCGAGGGTTCGACGATGTTCATGCCGTTTTCAGCCATAATGGCGGTTTTGGCGGCGGCTTCGGCCTTGCTCATATCCCAGCCGCGTTTTTCGGCGGTGGCGGCAGCGGCCAGAACGGCGGCCTGCACCTCGGGCGAGAGCTTGTCAAACATCTGCTTGTTCACGACAACGATGTTTTTGGGCACCCAGGCATTGATCGGCGTGTAGTAGGACACGAAATCCCACGCCTTGGAGCTGGCACCGGTAGAGGGCGAGGTGATCATGGCCTCTACCTGACCGGTGGCGAAGGCCTGCGGGATGTCCGGGGCCTCTACCTGAGTCGGGGCGGCACCGGCGAGGGTTGCGAATTCTTCCAGCGCGGCGTTATAGGCGCGGAATTTCAGGCCGGACAGATCGTCAACCGTCTTGATTTCATTCTTGGTGTAAAGCCCCTGCGCCGGCCAGGGAACCGCAAACAGCGGCATCAGGTTCTGTTCGGCCAGCAGCTCGGTAATCACCGGTTTCTGCGCGGCCCAGAGCTTTTCCGCCTCGTCATAGCTGGCGGCCAGGAAGGGCAGCGAATCCAGCCCGAAGGCGGCGTTTTCATTGGCCAGACGCGACAGGAAGAACTCCCCGATCGGCACCTGACGCGAGCGCACGGCGTTCTTGATGTCGGCGTGCTTGAACAGCGAACCGGCGGAATGCACGGTGATGGTCAGGGCGCCGTCGGTGGCATTTTCAACGTCCTTGGCAAATTCGATGATGTTTTTCGTGTGGAACACGGCGTCGGAATAGGGCGTGGGCATATCCCAGTTTTCCGCCTGTGCCGCGCCAAAGCTGAAGGCGACTGCCGCCCCTGCGATTAGTCCTGTAATCTTGTTCATGATGGTATCCTCCCGAAATCATGAGTGGCTGATCCGGCGCAAAACCGCCGGCCAGATGTCCGTAGGCGCATACGATGATATTTTATCGATAATTTGTCAACGTTTAGTTGCCGGCCCGATGTTTGCCCCTAAACTTCCGGCGGCCAGGTGCGGTCCGCTTCCGAGGTGATCCAGCCCTGCACCCAGTCGGGCAGGGGCGGGTTCCAGTCGGGGTCGCCCAGTTCGGCGGTAACCTCGTCGGTGGGCACGATGCCTTGCGGCCCCGTAACCGCCAGCCGGTATAGCGCGGAGGATGTCGCCTCGCCCTTTTTGCGCATGGTTTGCTGGACATAGAAAAACCGCGCGTCCCGCCCGATGGTGGCGGAGCGGATCTCCAACTTGTCAAAGACAGTGACGCGGCGGCGGTAGCGCACAGAGGATCCCGCCACCGTCAGCCCCCATTTGCGCCGTCTCAGTGCTGCCAGCAGCCCGATGCGCTGTGCCAGCGGAATACGCCCCAGATCGTAAAGGGTCAGGGTGCGGCCGTTGTTCAGCTCGGCCCACATGTCCAGATCGACCGGATGGCAGTAATGCTGCGAGACATGCACCCCGCCCAGCGCCAGCGGCGGGTCGTTGCGGTGCTTGAACATCTGGTAGAACATGCGGATAAATGGATACATTTCGGGCCCTCCTGCAGGCAGGGATGGCATAGCAAACCCCCTGCGGCAAGCGGTGACGTGGCGTTTGGGGCTTGTGCAAGGGGGGGCGGCCCCCTATTTCAAGGCAGGAACAAACAGAAGGTAAAAGAATGATACTTCTTAGCTGGGCCGTGACCCTGTTGTATTATGTAGTGATCCTCCATGTCATCATGAGCTGGCTGATCAGCTTTCAGGTGCTGAACATCTATCAGCCGATCGTCGGCAAGGCCTGGTATGGCCTGAACCGGATACTGGAGCCGATCTACACCCCGATCCGGCGGGTGCTGCCCAATACGGCCGGCCTGGATTTCGCGCCGCTGGTGGTTTTGATCGGGGTGATTATCCTGCGCCGGATGCTGCATATCTGACGCGGATTTCCGGCTTGCGAAATGCGGCGATTTGCGGCAAACAGGGCCCGGCCCGCGTCGGCACACCCGCGGCAACGGCCCCTTAGCTCAACTGGATAGAGCGGCTGACTTCTAATCAGCAGGTTGGGGGTTCGAGTCCTCCAGGGGTCGCCAGATTGTTTAATTATTTCAATTGGTTGGATGTTTCTTGCGGCCTGATCGTCCGCGCGTCCGCGCTGCGTTTGGAAGCGTCCGCGGCGGACGGTTTTCCTTTCCGGGCTTCGCGCGTGGCATGGTGCAGTTTGGCGACGGCCAGCAGGTAGGGGCGCAATTCCGGTTCGGCGGCGTCGTAGCTGAGCGATACCCAGCGGCCGTTCAGGCGCGGCAGCAATGCGCGGGGGATGGACAGCCAGTTTGACGGGTCGGTGTTGGTCTTGTCGCCGTCAATGCATTTCAGGCAGTGGCCGTCCGGCACCGGGCCGTTGGCGGCCTCCCAGCGGATCAGGTGCACTGCGCGCCAGCGGGCCTGTAGCGGCAGGTCATCGTTGATTTTGCGTTCAACATATCCGGCGCGGGTTATACGTTCTGTGCCGACCGGTTTATAAAGCGCCCGGGCGCGCCCCGCGCGATGGCCCTTTTTGAACTGGGTTTTGGCGCTGTTAGCGTTGAACGGCATCCTCTGGCCCTTGTTCGCCGGTATCAGGCCCTTTGCGAAACGCCCGGTTCGGCCGGTCAGCCAGCCATTCCGTTTGCACAGGGCGTTCAGGTTTTGCAAAGAGACGTCGGTGCGGGCGAACCGGGAACAGAATTGCGCGTGCATTTCCCGGCGGTCCATTGTTGCCCGCGTTTTGATCCAGTCCAGTTCCTCGGGGCTGTAGGGAATTTTGCCGCGCTTCATTTCTTGGCGCTCCCTATTTGCGGCAGCAGGGGCATCACGCCGTCGCCGTGCTGCGCGTATAATTTGGCAGCCTTCAGAGTCGTGTCGGCAATATGCAGCACCTGATCGGAGATATCCACAATTGCGGCGGCGCGGGCTGTTTCCCGCTCGATGTCCTCGGTCGTAGCCCCCTCATCCCCCAGTCGCTCGAGCTGGGCAAAGAGGTGGTTGTTCAGGTCGGATAGTTTGTTTTTCATTTGCCTCTCCATACCGGTGCCATTTCGATCAGGGCGGCGAGTCGCAGAATGTCAGTGACCGATAGCGTCGAGATATTGCCGTTCTCGATGAACACCAGATTGTTGCCCTTGGCATTGGCGCGGCCGTCGAAGCCCTTCAGCTCGACACCGTCCGCAAGGGCGTCGGCGAGTATCTCTGCCTCGGCGCTGGCGCCGATCGCGGCGTTTTCTATAGATGCGTTGGGGTGGGCCATTGCTCGTCGTCCTCTCCTGTCGTTTCGATTCCCCATTCAATGAGGTTTCGAATTTGTTCGGCCACGCTGGTGTTTTCACGCAGGGCGCGGCGGTAGATAAAATCGAACTGGTCGCGGTCCATTTTGACGACGACCTGTCGTTTCCCGCCGTAGACAGGCACGCCCCGTGCGGGGCCGCTGCGCAGCTGTTTTCCGAGCGGGTATCCGCGGGTCATCCCCAATCCCCCCAGGCCAATGCTTTTTTGACCGCGTTCAGGACGGTCTGTTTGAATGTGCCGGATGCCGGTTCATCGTCGTCGTCGATCCATTCGAACCGCAGCAGGCTGTCGCGGTCTGTCACGATGGTGATCGTGTTTTTACCCTCGTCGATGGTCGTGGCGTGTGCGATCGCGTCCTGGACGCCCTGGCCGAGCATTTCGCGGAATGCCGGGCGGTCCTGATCATCCTCGGCCGGCCATGCCTCGATCCCCTTGATTACCGCGTCGGCCTGGTGGCTTTGGATAGCTGCGTCCAGCAGGCTCATTGCACCGTAGATGTCGGCGTGTTTGTTGTCGGTCATACTGTTTCCTTTGTTTTCAGGTTGCGCTCCAGATCGTCAAAATGGGAGGCCAGACGGCGCAGGTCGGATCCCATGCCGCGGGTGACGTGGCCGGAAAATAGTGGGCGGGGGTTGGTGGCCATATCGGCGACATAGAGCGCGAATGTCGTTTCCCCGCTGCCGCGCACGATTGTTTCGAATGTCATGTGCGCCACGGCCTGCCTGTGTTTGATCTGGGGGCGGGTCATTTTTTCACCCCGATCCGGACATCAATCCACTCGGCGTTCCGTTTTCCGGGACTATAAACGCTGCGCAGTTTCAAATTATTGCGACGCTGCCAATGGCGGATTGCGAGCCGGACGGAGGCCTCTAGCTCCCGGATCTGTCGATTTGTGATAGTGTCCAGCGGGTGATTGTCCCCGTATTCGTCGCCGCCGCACTTGTTGTCGTCCATATAGTCACGGGTGTCCTCCAACCACATATCGGCGTTGAACCATTCGGCCAAATCCTGTTGACTGTCACGCAGTTCCGCGACCCAGAATGAGCAGTGCCAGTTCACATCGTCGTCGGTATATGCTCCGATTTGATCGTCAATGGCTGTTTTAATGACCTCTTTTTTCGAGGTGCAGGGGCCGACCGTGTGGCGCTCGTCGTCCTCGCCGGCGCACCAGAACCACTTAGGCTGGAATGGATGTGGATCATAGGCCATCACACCACCTCCATTTCTGCCAGCCGGCGGCGGGCGGATTTGATCCACTGGGTGGTGGCGTCGGCGGTGTCGGTGCCCCATGCGAGGATCCCGTGCAGGGATATTTCGGCGACGGTGTCGCCGGGGTCGTTCCATTCCCCGTCGGAGACGTCTGGCGCGAATGTCCCGCCGGTCTCGATCACGGCGTTGGCGATGGTGTCGATCCGGTCGGTCGGGGATTTGGTTTCCAGCGCGGCGAGGAATTCGGAAAGGCGGGCGTGGCTGATCATTTGGATACTTTCTTGTTTTCCGGGCGCTGCACCGCGAAGACGGCATTGCTGGCGCTTTCGAAATTCTGGGGCATGTAGGTGCCGCTCAGGCGGGGGTCGGTGTAGGCGTTGTTGCCGAGGGCGTCGCCCACGTCGCGGGTGCCGGCACCGCCTATACGGGCATAGTGGGCGAATGTCCGGCGCAGATCCCGGAACTGGATAGTTTTGATGCCCGGCAAATCCATATCCGCGTGCGTGCGCACGCGTGTCCAGATGCGGCGGAAATGGTCACTGCTGTAGGGTCGGCCGGTGGTTTCGCTGATCAACAGGATGTCCCCGTCGCTGGCGGCCATCGCTTTTTGCAGGTAGGGCATGACCTCCGGATGGATGGGCAGAGCGCCCTGGTTGCCGCGTTTGGAGCGGACGAATTTCCAGACGTCGCCGGAAAAATCATGCACGCGCGCCTCGATGATGTCTTTCTGGCGCTGGCCCATGAATACGGCCATAGCAATGGCGCAGGCCATGCTGGGCCACGGCGCGGCCGCTTTCAGCAGCGCGTCTATTTCGGGCCAGCTGGCGATGCGTTGGCGCGGGGCAGGCTGGCGGGCGCCGATGCGCAGGGCAGGGTTCCCTTCGCGCCATCCCTTTTTTTCGGCATAGGTGAAGAGCAGGGACATTTTGCGGATCAACGCCACGGCCTGATGTTTGGTGCCGCGGGCATAGAGCGTTTCGTAGTATTCGTAGATCACCGGTTTGGTGAAACTTTCGACCCGATAGCTGCCCCATTTCTGGTCCAGCAGATTGAAGGCGCGGCGATAATCCGATTGCGTCGCCGGGCGCAGGGCGTCCCAGTCCGGCGAGGTCATGTAGGCCTTTATCAGGGCGTGGAATGTGCCTTTGACCGGCTGATGTGCGGCGCGCGTTGCCCGGGATTTCCCCGGCATGGCCCGCCCCAGCGCGCGATCTGCATCCCTGTTCAGCAATTTTGCCTGGGCAATCGACCATGCCGGCCGTGCCGGATCAAGCTCTTGGGATTCAAAACCGGCCGCCTTGGCGTCGGCGCGGGGTTCCCACCAGACGCGCCATTCCTGCGCCCGCAGGCGCCAGCGCTGGCGCAGGCCGCGCGGGGCGTCGGATTTGCGGATTGGCGGGCGCGGCCTAGACATTGCAACCCCCGATGATATCGGCCTGTTCGGCGAGGATGATGGCGTCTTCAATGATCCGGCCGAGCGGGATATCCACCCGCGTGTTGCCGATTTCCACCCAGAGGGCGAGGCCGGACACGGCGCGGCGGACAGAAATTTCCTTTTGCCCGATCCGCGCGCTGGCGATCTGTTCGGAAACCGGCGCCGGCACTGCATCCGCCCTGCAAATTTCCAGGCTATGGTCAATGCGACGGTTCATCATCACGCCACCTTTGCCGCAGCCAGCATGATGATGTTTTCCTGCAGGCTGGGGTTGTCCACATTTGCAGCCAGTTCCTGCATGGAGCTGCCGGCGTGTTCAATCCAGGCCGTCACTTCGGAGGCCTTGTAGAGCAAGCGCTTCTTTTCCCACGGACAGGGGCGCGGAAATGCGAATTCGGATTCGAGGCGCTTGCGCCGGCGCAAAAAATATTCGTTTCCCGGATATCCCAACATGTCCGTGACCTCGCGGACGCCGATGAATGTACGACTGTTCATGCTGCATCCCCCGGTGTTGCGGTGAGGTTGGCCGCTATGTGCGGCGCGAGGGGAACCACGACGCAGGATTGTGCGGGGCGGGCCGTCACCGTCTTTTGGCGCAGATCCCGCAATTCCCGCAGTAGGGCCGGTGTGGCATAGAGGTAGAAAACAGCCTCGGCTTCGCTGGGGTGACGGCCGGCCGCGTAGGCGCTGGCAATGTCGATCACGCTGTCCAGAACCTCGTCCGGCACGGGGGGCGTGCGATCGGTTTTCGGGTGTTTTTCCATATCAATCTCCCTTTCAAAAACGGCGCGGTGTGACCCGCTGATGAAAGTTAGATAATGGTGAACACCTCACACCGTCAAGGGTAAATGTGTAAATTATACCCAAATGTGTGTAAATGGCGAGAATCGCGCCAGTGGAAAACTCTCTTGATTGTTCGCGTTGGTTGAACAAAATTAACACAAAATAATCAGAGGTTGTCGTGGCAAAAATTTATTGGGAATCGCCGTTTCACACAGTCAGCAAATCATTTTTCGGCCCATGGACGATTCTCGACAGGCGGACGGGTATTGCGAATGGGGTTACCCCGCAAATATCAGATCGGTTTTCGGATGTGGTGCGTTTGGCGCGTAAAGCTGGATACGACACAAAACGCGACCCCGCAGCCATCGGTATGGTTTTTACCTGGCTTATAGCTGTATCTTGTTACGATGCTTTTGACGCCGAAGAGGCGGAAACTGCGGGCGAAATCATGTTTGCGAATGACCAAAACACGCTGAATTTGCTGCGGAATATCTACGATAATCTGAAGAACCTCGGATAACTTTTCACGAAATTGATTTAAATTGGTGCGATAATCTTTACTGACTAGGTGCGCCAACTGCCAATCACCTTTCCGATGATGACCACGGCGTTGTGATCCACTACATGCACACCCCATTCGTCGGGATCCGCGCTGGCAGCGACCAGAACCGGCGGTTGATAGCGGCGGAATATTACCGTTTCGGCGCCGACGTTCCAGTCGTATACCTGTGCCAGCACGTTATCGCCGGCCTTACAGGTGTCGCGGGCGTTGCTGTCTACCAGTATATAATCGCCTTCCAGATAGCCGGCCAACGCCATAGAGCGGGATTTCACCCGCCAGACATCGACGCCGTTTTTGCCGCCGCCCATAGCGCGGGCGATGGATTCAATATCGTGGGCATTGGCGTCGGTGCTTTCAGCCGACCATTTTGCCACGTCGCTTTCGGCAAATCCCGGGTTCAGTTCCTGAACGGTTTCCTTGTCGGCGATGCCGGCGTTTAAAAGTACTTCTGAAAGGGGAACGTTCAGCACTTCAGCAAAAGCTTTTGCCTGGTCCAGCGTCATCTTTTGCCGACCGGTGTATATTCTGGATACGACGGTGCGATCCCGGCCGATTGCCTTGCCGAGGTCGAACGAGGTTACGTTCGCCAACTTTTGTTTATGTTTAAACCACTTGCTGTCCATGTGGGTTGACATAGTCACCCACGCTTACCCAAAAATGTGTAATAACTACACAAATAGCATTGACACACTCACACCATCTATTGCATAGATTCGATATGAGTAAACACCTGACACCTGCTGAAATCACCTTCCGTCTGTTTGGCGGACCCAGGGGGGTGTCCGAGATCCTTGGCGGGCATGAAAAAACGCCGCTGGCGTGGAAACGGCCGTCAAAGTTGCGGGACGCCGGTGATATTCCCAGTGCGCGGATCATGCGGGCGTTGTTGTCTGCCGCCGCGCACCGGCGGATCCCGCTGACAGCGGCGCATCTGGTTTGCGGGGCCTCCGAGGCGGAAATCGCCAAGCTGCAGCCGCTGCACGAGGTGGCGTGATGTTTTTTGTATCGAGTATCAGACTATCCCTTTCCTCCTGGT
>JALWQC010000492.1 GCA_027080755.1 Paracoccaceae bacterium | reverse complement strand
AGGTCGGGCATCACCACCTCGGCCCCCATGGCCCTGGAATATTTTGTGCCGAAATAGAAGATCTGCCCGACCTCGATCCCGCGCGCGGTCATGCGGCGGTCTTCGGGGATTTCGTTGAACAGGGCCTCGTCATGGGTTTCGTCGGTGCGTGCGTAAGGCGTGGTGAATTCATCGAAAATGGCCTGACACTGTTCCACATTGTCGAAATCGACTTCGCGGTCGCCCAGTTTCATGTCGGTGACGGCGCGGTCGTAAAACACCTCGGATTCGCCGGTATCGGCCAGCACCAGGAATTCGTGCGAATGGTCGCCGCCGATCGGCCCCGTGTCGGCCCGCATCGGAATCGCCTGCAGCCCCATGCGTTCGTAGGTGCGCAGATAGCTGACCAGATGGCGGTTGTAGGCATGCAGCGCGCCGGCCTCGTCCACGTCGAAGCTGTAGCCGTCCTTCATGAAAAACTCGCGTCCGCGCATCACGCCGAAACGGGGGCGGACCTCGTCGCGGAATTTCCACTGGATGTGATACAGGGTTTTCGGCAGTTCCTTGTAGGAATTGACCGAGTTGCGGAAGATGTCGGTGATCAGCTCCTCGTTCGTGGGACCATAGAGCATGTCACGGTCGTGCCGGTCGGTGATGCGCAGCATTTCCTTGCCGTAGTCGTCATAGCGCCCGCTTTCCTTCCACAGGTCGGCGGATTGCAGGGTGGGCATCAGCATCGGGATGTGGCCGGCGCGGATCTGTTCCTCGTGGACGATATCCTCGAGACGGCGCAGCACCTTGAAGCCCAGCGGCAGCCACGAATAGATCCCCGCGCTGGCCTGCCGGATCATGCCCGCGCGCAGCATCAGGCGATGGCTGGCGATAGAGGCCTCGGCAGGGGTGTCTTTCAGGACGGGCAGGAAATAGCGGGACATACGCATGGGGGTCAGCTCCGGATAATCGTTTTTTGTGGTGTAATCCATGCCCGCGCCCCTTGCAATGGCAGGTGCGACACATTTGACAAAACTTGTTTGCAACGACTCGGTTTTTATGCTTAATAGCCTGCAGTTGATGTGTCAGATGGCATGCACCCGTAACAGGAGATGCGCCACGGCTCAACGGTCAGAGCTTTCGGCTCAAGTCCAGGGGAAAACGGAAAGCGGCTCGCATGGCGGGCCGTTTTTCATTCTGCGGGGGGCAGGGTTTCCACCTTCAGCACCGGTTCCAGATCCAGTTGCTTCGCCAGAGAGGCCAGACGTTTTTCCACCACCTCGCCGTTCAGTTCCCGCGCGGGGCCGGCCAGTGTCAGCACCAGCGTATCGCCCACGCGCCGCAACGCGGTATGGTCCAGCAGCCGCACCTGCGCCCCCGAAATCATCGCCCCCAGCCGCATGGCCTTGCCCAGTTGCACCGCCGCGCGGATACGGTCCTTGCTTAGCAGTTCCTCCACCGGAATTTCCAGAGTGCTGTGGCCGGCGTTCTTGTAACGGCTCAGGATCGCCATGCCCAGAAACAGGCGTTCGCGGTGATCCACCCCGCCCAGATTGGCGCGGGTGACGGATTCGAAACACATCTCGGCGCGGTAATCGGGATGGGCCTGCCAGCTGGTATCGTGCAACAGACAGGCCGCCAGAATCAGCCGCCGTTCCCGCGCGTCGGCCTGATGGTACAGCGGGCGCAGCCATTCATACAGCACCTGCCCGAAACCGGGGAAGCGGGCCATCGCGCTTTCCATGCTGCGGCTGGCCTCTATCAACGGGTCCAGCCCGCGCATAGAGGGGGGCATACGTTCGTAAAACATCCCCTCGCGCAGCCCGTAGGACGACAGCACAATCTGTTCCGGCGCCAGTTCCCGCAGCAGCCGCGCCAGCACCCGCCCCGCCATCGGCACCAGCGCCAGTCGCTCGCGCGAGGTGTCCGTGTGGCTGGCCAGTTCGTCGCTGTCCTGCGCCCGCACCCAGTCGATCGTTTCCAGCATGTCGGCAACAGTCGGGCGGTATTCGTGCAGCACATGGAAGGGATAGCCGCGCCGCACCATATCCAGCCGTGCCAGCGCCCGCCAGGAGCCGCCGACCAGAAACAGGCGCTCGCCCTGCCCGCCCACGGCCTTGACCAGCGTTTTGACCCCGTCCTTTATGTGGGCGTCCAGATCGCCGGCATAGTCCTGCAGCTTCAGCGGCCCCAGCGCCGAGGTTTCCGCCGCGCCGATTTCCCCCTGCTCCAGCCGCGCCAGTTCCATAGAGGCCCCGCCGATATCGCAGACCACCCCCTGCGCATCGGGCCAGCCCAGCAGGATACCCCTGGCGGATAGCTGTGCCTCTTCGATGCCGCTGGCGACATGCAGCGCCAGTCCGGTTTCACGCGCCACCTGCGCCACGAAATCCGGCCCGTCGGAGGCCTCGCGCACGGCGGCGGTGGCGACGCCGGTCATTTCCGCATCCATGCCTTTGACCAATGCCGCAAACCGGTGCAGCGCCGCCATCGCCCGCGCCCGCCCTTCGGGGTGCAGAACCCCGCTGTCGGCCAGCCCGCGGCCCAGCCCGCACAGCACCTTTTCGTTGTAGAAATACGCAGGAGAGCGCGACATGCCGTCAAAAACCACCAGCCGGACGGAGTTGGAGCCAACATCGACAACCGCCACACGCCTAGCCATTTTCCACC
>JALWQC010000491.1 GCA_027080755.1 Paracoccaceae bacterium | reverse complement strand
AACGCAGGGGCGCTGAAAGCGACACGCCGCTAAATCATGGAACTGCCCGTCGAATCGGCCCTGCCAGCGCTGCTGTCGGCCCTGAAATCCCGAGGAACGGCCGTGCTGCAAGCCCCTCCGGGGGCCGGAAAAACCACGCGCGTGCCCCTGTTTTTACTGGAAAGCGGCCTGTATCGCGGGCGGATTCTGATGTTGGAGCCCCGACGAGTCGCGGCAAGGGCGGCGGCGGAACGGTTGGCCTCGGAACTGGGGGAACCGCTTGGCGGGCGGGTCGGATACCGGATCCGCGGCGAGAAAAAAACCGGCAAAACCACCCGCATCGAGGTCGTGACCGAGGGCATCCTGACCCGTATTTTGCAAAATGATCCCGAGCTTTCGGGCATTGATTGCGTGATTTTCGACGAATTCCACGAACGCTCGCTGCATGCGGATCTGGGGCTGGCGCTGACGCTGGAAAGCCGCGAGGCCCTGCGCCCCGACCTGCATTTGCTGGTAATGTCGGCCACACTGGATGCGGCGCCGGTGGCGAAATTGATGGGGGACGCGCCGGTTGTAACCTCGCAAGGGCGGGCCTTTCCGGTGGAAACACGCTGGCTGGATCGCCCGTGGAAACGCCCGAACCAACGCGCCCGTTTCGAGGCGGCCCTCGCCGATCTGGTGGTGCAGGCAGCGGCGGAAACCACGGGCGGGATGCTGGTTTTCCTGCCCGGCGCCGGCGAAATCCGGCGGGTGCAGGGGCTGCTGTCCGGCCGCCTGCCCGACGATTGCCAGATCCAGCCCCTGTTTGGCGGCCTGCCCTTTGCGGAACAACGCAAGCCTTTGGTTCCGCTGGGAAAAGGCCGCAAGGTCGTGCTGGCGACATCCATTGCCGAAACCTCGTTAACCATTCCCGACATCCGCGTTGTGGTCGATGGCGGGCTGGCCCGACGGGCGCGTTTCGATGCCGGCTCGGGCATGTCGCGACTGGTGACCGAGCGCGCCACCAAGGCCGAGGCCACACAACGCCAGGGCCGCGCCGGACGTGTGGCCGAGGGGGTGTGCTATCGCCTCTGGACCAAAGGGGAAGAGGGGGGAATGGCCCCCTACCCGCCCGCAGAAATCGAATCGACAGACCTGAGCGCGCTGGTGCTGGAACTGGCAAACTGGGGCACAGACACGCCCGACGGCATGGGATTTCTGACCCCGCCGCCGCCGCGTGCCTATAGCGAAGCGCAGGAATTATTGCAAAAACTGGGGGCGCTGGATGCAAACCGGCGGATTACGCCACACGGCAAGGCCCTGTCGCGCCTGCCGCTGCACCCGCGCCTTGCCCATATGCTGACGCTGGGCGGGAAGCGCGCGGCAACGCTGGCCGCGCTGCTGGAAAACCGCGATCCGCTGCGGGGTGGATGGGACAGGCCAACCGATATTTCTCTGCGGATTGAAGCCCTTGAAAACTCTGCGAAATTCGCCTCGGAGCGCCCCTATTCCGTGGATCCTGCGGCGCTGAAATCCATCCGGCAAGAGGCCAAGCGCCTGTTCTCCTTGGTCCCCGAGGGCGGAAAAACCCTGTCCGCCGGCGCCTTGCTGTCGCTGGCCTTCCCCGACCGGATCGGCCTGCGTCGCAAGGGGGAGGACGCGCGGTTTTTGCTGTCGGGCGGCAAGGGGGCGGTACTGGAGGGCGGCGATGCGCTGGCCGGTTGCCGGATGATTGTCGCTGCCGATCTGGACGGGGACACCCGCGAGGCACGGCTGCGGCTGGGTGCGCGACTGGAGGAAGGCGAAGCGCGGGCCTTGCATCCGGTGACGCAACTGCAGGTCTGTGAATGGTCCAGACGGGACCGTATGGTTATCGCCCGTGAACGCAGCATGCTGGGCGCGCTGGTGTTGGAGGACCGGCACTGGAAAGCCGCCCCGCCCGAGGCCATCGCCGCCGCTATGGTCGAAGGGGTGCGCGATCTGGGGCTGGGGGCGCTGGACTGGACCAAACCCGCGCGATTGCTGCGCGCCCGCGTCGAATGGCTGAACGGACGCGGTGACAGCCCGCTACCGGACATGTCCGACAAGGGACTTCTGGATCAGCTGGAGGTCTGGCTGCAACCTTTTCTGGGGGAGTGCCGGAAGGCTGCGGATTTGAAAAAGGTCAATATTGCCAAGGTGTTGGAAATGTGGCTGGGCTGGGACGGCAAGCAGCTGCTGGACCGGTTGGCCCCTGCCAGCATCACCGCCCCGACCGGCACGCGGCTGGCGGTGGACTACGGGGGGGCGCAGCCCTCGGTTCAGGTGCGGTTGCAGGAAATGTTCGGGCTGACGACCCACCCGACCGTGGGACCGGACCGCCTGCCGGTGCTGATCGAATTGCTGTCCCCCGCGCGCCGGCCGGTGCAGACCACCGCCGATTTGCCCGGCTTCTGGGCCAGCAGCTATGCCGATGTACGCAAGGACATGCGCGGGCGCTACCCCCGCCATCCCTGGCCGGAAGACCCGACCGTGGCCGAGGCCACCCGCCGGGTCAAACCGAAGGGGCGTTAGGGGCCTGCCCCTATTCTGCCTTCATCATCCGTTTCAGGATGCCGGTTTTCTGCACATATTGCTGGAAAAGCGCGCCCAGAATATGCAGGCCGATAATGGCGATCATGAAGAATTTGAAGGTGGCGTGAAACCG
>JALWQC010000490.1 GCA_027080755.1 Paracoccaceae bacterium | reverse complement strand
GACGTTGACCGGCCCGCCTTCGGTCGGGTGTTCGCCCAATTCCTTGATCGGTGTCGCTGCTGTGCCGCGCCCGCCCTTGGCCATTTTTTCCGCAATCAACTCCACCGCGCGGTTCATGCCGATGATGAACACCTCTTCGGCATCCTTGATGTTGGCATAAATCTTGCGGGCGGTCTTTTTGCCCTCCTCGATCGGCATTTCCCACATCACATAGGGGCCATACCGGCCGATTGCTGCCGAAACGGTGCCCCCGTCCGGATGTTCGCCAATGAAACGGGGCAGCGACAGCAAATCCAGCGCCATTTTCAGATCGACGTTTTCCAGTTCCACCCCTTTGGGGATCGAGGCCCGCTTGGGTTTGGGTTCTTCCTCGGTCGCATCCCCAAGCTGCACATAGGGGCCAAAGCGGCCGGAGCGCAGGGTGACCTTCTGGCCCAATTCGTCATAGCCCAGTTCCTTGCCGTCAGGACCGGCAATATCGCCGCCCTCGACCTCGCCGGTGATCGGGCGGGTATAGCGGCATTCCGGATAGTTGGAACAGCCGATAAACGCGCCGCCGGAACGGGCCGTGCGCATGGACAAACGGCCCGTGCCGCAGTTTTTACACACGCGCGGATCGGACCCGTCCTCTGTGGGCGGGAACAGATGCGGTTCCAGATATTCGTTGATTTTCTCCAGCACATCGGTGATCCGCAACTCCGATGTTTCGCCGATCGCGGCGGAAAAATCGCGCCAGAAACGGCTCAGGACGTCCTTGTAATCCTCTTTGCCGGCGGAAATATCGTCGAGCTCCTCTTCCAGCTTGGCGGTGAAATCATAGCCCACATATTTGCGGAAATAGCTTTCCAGAAAGGCAATCACCAATCGGCCTTTGTCCTCTGGAATCAGCCGGTTCTTTTCCTTGCGCACGTAGCCGCGGGTCTGGATCGTGGTCACAACCGAGGCATAGGTGGACGGGCGGCCAATGCCCAGTTCTTCCATGCGTTTGACAAGGGTTGCCTCGGTATAGCGCGGCGGCGGTTGGGTGAAATGCTGTTCCGGTGTGATGGCGCGTTTGTCCATCTTGTCGCCCTGATCGACCTGCGGCAGGCGCTTGTCGTCGTCATCCACCACATGATCGTCGCGGCCTTCTTCATAGACGCGCAGGAAACCGTCGAATTTTACCACCTGACCGGTGGCGCGCAGGCCGACTTGCCCGTCATCGGAGCCCACATCAACCGTGGTGCGTTCCATGCGGGCGGCTTCCATCTGGCTGGCGATGGTACGTTTCCAGATCAGATCATAGAGCTTGCGCTGGTCGGCTTCCAGTTTGGCCAGATCGGCGGGGGCCTTGGACATGTCTGTCGGGCGGATGGCTTCGTGGGCCTCCTGCGCGTTCTTGGCCTTGTTTTTGTAAATGCGCGGCTTGGCGGGCACGTATTCCTTGCCGTAACGGCTGGTGATGGTGTCGCGGGCGGCGGCCACGGCCTCGGGGGCCATGTCGATGCCGTCGGTCCGCATGTAGGTGATGTATCCGGCCTCGTACAACCGTTGCGCGGTGCTCATGGTCTGACGCGCGCCAAAGCCGAATTTGCGGCTGGCTTCCTGTTGCAGGGTCGAGGTCATGAACGGCGGTGACGGGTTGCGGTTGGCGGGTTTGGATTCGACCTTGGCAACCGACAAATCGCGCGAGGTGATCGCCTGCACCGCCAGTTCGGCGGCTTCGCGGGTGGTGATGCTGAATTTTTCGAGCTTGTCGCCGCCCAGAATGGTCAACCGGGCCTCGAATTCCTGACCGCGCGGGGTGACGAGGATGGCCTTGACCGACCAGTATTCGCGTGCCTTGAAAGCCTCGATTTCCATCTCGCGCTCAACGATCAGGCGCAGCGTGACCGATTGCACGCGGCCTGCCGATTTGGAACCGGGCAATTTGCGCCATAGCACCGGCGACAGGTTGAACCCCACCAGATAATCCAGCGCGCGGCGCGCCAGATAGGCATGCACCAGTTCCATATCCACATCGCGCGGGTTTTTCATCGCAGTGGTAACGGCATCCTTGGTGATCGCGTTGAACACCACGCGCTGAATTGGCGTGTCCTTTTTGATGGCGCGCCGCTTGCGCAGTGCCTCTTCCAGATGCCAGCTGATCGCCTCTCCCTCGCGGTCCGGGTCGGTTGCGAGGATCAGGGCGTTGTCGTCTTTCAGGGCCTCGACAATCGCGCGAATGTGTTTCTGGCTATCGCTTCCGATCTGCCATTTCATCTCGAATTCGTTCTCTGTGTCGACCGAACCATCCTTGGGCGGCAGGTCCCGAACGTGCCCGTAAGAGGCCAAAACGGTGTAATCATCACCAAGATATTTGTTTATTGTCTTGGCTTTAGCGGGGGATTCGACGACGACAACTGGCATAGGGTTTCCTGAGAATCATTGATCTGCTCTTTGGTCAGGGAAACTGTGGCCAGAGCGCGAAGGTGTCAATGGGTCGCGCAAAAAAGGTTTTTCACCCCGCCAAAGCCAGCATACCGCCGGGTTGGCGCAGGATGCGGCCGTCAAGTTCCAGCGCCAGCAAATGTGCGCAAACCGATTTGGCCGGCAGGCCGGTGTCGCGGATCAGGATATCTTCGGGAATGGCGCTGGGGCCGAGCAGGTTCAGGATTTTTTCTCTTACC
>JALWQC010000489.1 GCA_027080755.1 Paracoccaceae bacterium | reverse complement strand
AACATGCAGCGTGTTCATATCCTCGTCTACCACCGCATGATCGGACACCCAGCCCCCCATGCTCAGATAGGTGCGCAACAAGGGCGGCATGCGCAGGCGGGCCAGCCTCGGGTCCGGTTTCTTGCGCAACAGGGCGGCGAAATCGAACACCCGCGGCGCCTTGATTTTCGGCAGACGGCGCGTCGGGGCAAGGTGTTTGTCGCGCAAAAGGGCAAAGGCGTCGGTGTATTCGCCCGCCTCCGTGCCCGAAAAGCTGGTGCAGCCGAACAGCAGTTCCACATTGTGACGGTCCACAAAACCGGTCAGAAAGGCCCAGGCGACGCGCAGGATATCGGGGTCCTTGCGCGCCGGATCAATGCAGAAGCGCCCGACCTCCAATACCATGCCGCCGATGTCCTTCAGCGCCGACAAATCGTAGAACTGGGCCGAGTAGGACCCCGCGATCTCCGCCCCGTTTTGCAATGGCAGCAGGCGATAGGTGCAAACGATTGCGCCCGTGGCATCCTCTACCAGGACATGGCGGCACAGGGCATCAAAACGGTCCTTGTCCAGCCCCTCGCCGCCGCGAAAGGCCCGAAACCGCAGGCGTTGCGCCGCCCTCAGGTCGTCTTGCGTTTCGGCAAAACGGGCGTGGTAGGCGCCTTTGGCTGGCTGGGGCATCGGGGACTCCGCTTCACGATCCGGTCAGGGGCCGGATTCCGGCTTGATACAGGGGCAATCGTGCCACATATACCCCTTGTTATCAAAATATTAATGACAAAAAAGGGGCCGAAAATGCCGGAAAAAATCCGCAAATCCGATGCCGAGTGGAAAACCCAGCTGTCGCCGCTGGCCTATAAGGTGACGCGCAAGGGGGCGACGGAACGCGCCGGCAGCCACGAGGATTTCCCCGACGCCGGGGGCATATTCACCTGCATCTGCTGCGGGGCCCCCCTGTTCGATACGGCGGCGAAATATGAGTCCGGCTCCGGCTGGCCCAGCTTCTTCCGGCCCCTGTCCCCCGATGCTATCGAGGAACGCGCCGACAACAAACTGTGGATGCGCCGCACCGAGGTGGTCTGCGCAAAATGCGACGCCCACCTTGGCCACGTCTTCCCCGACGGCCCGCCCCCCACCGGCCTGCGCTACTGCCTGAACGGCGTGGCGCTGGGGTTCGAGTCACACAAAGACTGACCGTAACCCTGTAGCGTCTCTCTTGCATTTTTCTATTGCCCCCTTACCCTGTCGATATTTGCCACAGGATTACGTCGATGCTTCGAAAAGCCGCTAGCCTTGCTCTGACCACCCTGATGATACTGTCACTTCTGGGTACAACAATGAATATCCGCGGAATCCTGAAAAATCCGGCGGCGCGTTTTTTCGTTGAACGGGAACAAAACGAGCTTACCGCCAAAATCGAGTATGAGCTTGCCCGCTATGCGACGCCTGATTCCATTTCGGCGCATATCTCCGCCCTTTTGCAGGAAACGCCCCGAAACTGGCTGGTGATTGAGGCAGTCGGAGAAATGGCGGAAATGCGGAATATCCCGATCAAGGCCGATGTCATAGCAGCAAAGGACATTGCCTACGACGAAGACCACGGGATTCTTGCCGGTTCCGGAAAATGCCTGAAATGCATGTGGGATGCCACCAATTGCGAGCTTTCGGCCGTACTGTTATGCCGTGCGCCGATCGACCTGACCCCGCTTGGAGATGTCTCGGGGGTTGTCTTGCAAAGCACTAATTATATGTTGGGGCGTGATGTTGATATGTTTGATCTGGGGCTGTCTGTTCTGGGACTGGGGGCAACGGCTCTGGTTCCGTTAACCGGTGGTTCTTCGGAAACAATAAAGCTTGGGGCCTCGCTTATCAAAACAGCGCGCCGGATGGGGCGGCTGTCCTCGACGCTGGTAAAAAGCGCCCGCCACACATTCGGCAGGGCGATAAACTGGGGCTTGATAGCCAAAAGTGGCATTCGGAATTTCGGGCCAAATTTACGCAGGGTAATTGATGCGGAAAAAATGGCCCCTCTGGTACACTTGGCACAAAATGTCGAAGACATCAGAAGAAACACATCAATCCCCGAGACCCTGCATTTCATGAAGCTGATCGATACCCCCGCCGATGCACGCGCAATCTCCAGAATCACAAAGGCGGAAGGAAAGCAGAGCGTCGGGATTATCGAGGTTCTGGGCAAGAACAGAGCCATTCGCGCGACAATGCGCTATAGTGACACCTTTATCACGGCCGGAGCAGCCTTCCTGACTGCATTAAGTATCCTTTCGGGCATGGTTTCAGGCATACTGCATTCTCTGATTGGCTGGCTGTTGAAACGAGGCTTGCGGCGACTGGCCCGCAGAAAACCGCGCGCAAAGCCGGCCTAGAGGAAGCTCTCGGCGCTGAAGTTGCCGATGTTGCCCAGCAGCTGTTGCAGGAAGGACAGCTTGCGCCCGCCGGTGACGGTTTCGTTGGTGTTCAGATCAATGACGATACCGTCTTTCAGCCCGTAGCGGTTGATCGCGGCCACGCGCCCGCGGGCGTCAAAGGATATGGCCAGAATTTCGCGGCTGGTGATTTTGGGCGGGAAAAAGGCAAAGCGGCGCTCGGTGTAGGATACGTAATACCAGCTGCTGTCACCCTCGACCCCTTTCAGGGTCGGCTCGCCCAGGGCGGCATAAACGCTGTCCCTGGTGTCCTTGCCCGGCTGCAGCGCCGCCACATCGGCGGAAACCGGCACATAGCCGTGATTCTGGATAATCGGGGAACAACCGGCCGCCAGCGTCGCGGTGCCAAGCATCGAAACCAAAACAATCCTGCGCATAATCTTGCCTGACATAATTACCCTCTTCAAAACCCAAATGTTCTTGCCCAGTTAGCGCGCGCGTGTTCTAAATTCAAGAATCTCGGCGCCTTCGCCCCTACAATCCACTTTTCGGGACAATTTTACAATGGCAGAAAACACAGACAGCACCAGCCCGCCGGCAAGCTTCAGCCGCCTTGTGCGTTTCAACCGGATCAGCAAGGCAAAGTCCTTCGAATTCGATGAAAAACCGACCGAGGCCGAATTGCGCGCCATTGCCCGTGATCTGGGGGCGCTTTCGGTGCGTAAAATGCGGTTTTCCGGCACTCTGGCCCCTTTGGGGCGCGATGGCTGGCAGCTGGAGGGGACATTGGGCGCAACCGTCACGCAGGCCTGTGTGATCACACTGGAACCGGTGCGCACCCGTCTTGATCTGGAGGTCCGGCGCCGTTTCCTGCCCGAGCCGGACTATGACAGCGAATCACTTGAAATCGAGTATTCCGGCGATGACGAGGTAGAGCCGCTGGAAGCGACGCTGGATCTGGGCCATGTCGCGATAGAAGCCCTGGCCCTGGCCCTGCCCGACTACCCCAAGGCCGAGGGCGCCGAACTGCCCCCCGAAGCCATTGACGGGGACGATGATTCCGCCGACGGGGATTCGCAAAACCCCTTTGCCGGCCTTGCCGCCCTGAAAGACACGCTGGACAAGGACGGATAGGGGCAAAAAAGGCTTGCGATTTGCAGTTTTTTCGCTATTTTTCGCGCTTCCTTTCCTGTTCGGGGCAATAGGTGGTTGCACAATTCGCGTGCGGGCCTTATTGACGCCGGATGTCGGGGGTTCGCCCCATCCAAGAATTAGAGGTCCATTATGGCTGTTCCCAAGAGTAAAATCACCCGCTCCAAACGCGGTATGCGTCGCGCGCATGATGCGTTGGTTGCGGCCAACCCGAACGAATGTTCCAACTGCGGCGAGCTGAAGCGCCCGCATCACGTCTGTGGCGCATGTGGCCACTACGACGAACGCGAAGTCGTTGCCACCGTCGAAGAAATCGACTTCGACGAAGACGCAGCGTAAGCCAAAACAGGGTGTGTCCGGTATGACCGAAGTTCCAGACCGGACAGACACGCCTATGCGCCAGACAGTTATTTCCATTGATGCAATGGGGGGCGATGCGGGCGTGGCTGCCATTATTGGCGGCATGGCAAAATCCGCCCGGAAAAATTCCGAGATACGGTTTATCGTTCACGGTGCTGCTGACCAGATCACCCCGCTTTTGCAGAAAAAGCCCGATCTGGCCCGCATCACCGTGATTCGCGATTCCGACAAGGTTATTGCCATGGACGAGAAACCCTCGCGGGCGCTGCGCTCGGGCAAGGGGTCGTCCATGTGGAACACCGTCGAATCCGTGCGCGACGGCGAGGCAATGGCCGCCGTATCCTGCGGCAACACCGGCGCCCTGATGGCGATTTCCATGCTGCGTTTGCGCAAAATGCCCGGCGTCAGCCGCCCCGCGATCGCGGTTTTATGGCCCTCGCGCAATGAAAGCGGCAAAAACATCATTCTGGACATGGGCGCCGATATCCGCGCCGATGCCAATGATCTGCTGCAATATGCCATTATGGGGGCCTCTTACGCGCGCAATGCGCTGGGGCTGAAACGTCCGCGCATCGGGCTGCTGAATGTCGGCGTCGAAGAAACCAAGGGCCGCCCCGAGATACAGGAAGCGGCGGGGCTGGTGGCCTCGGTTCAGGACAGCGCGGATCTGGACTATATCGGCTTTGTAGAAGGCTCCGACCTGCCCTCGGATCGTGTCGATGTGATCGTGACCGACGGGTTTACCGGCAATGTGGCGCTGAAGGCCAGCGAAGGCACGGCAAAGCTGTTCGGGGACTGGCTGCGGGAGGCGTTCAACCATTCCTTTCTGGCGCGCCTGACCGGCCTGCTGGCGCTGCGCTCGCTCAAACGTCTGAAAAAACGGGTCGATCCGCGCCGCTTCAACGGCGGGGTGTTTCTGGGCCTGAACGGCACGGTCGTCAAATCCCACGGCGGGGCCGATGCCATCGGCGTGTCGGCGGCGATCAAGCTGGCCTTCACGCTGGCCCATAACGATTTCGCCGAAAAGCTGGCCGCGCGGGTTGCATCCGGCGTCGAAGCCAGCCAAGATGCCCTTAGGGAAGCTTCTGAAAAAGACGGGGAATAATATGAGCGTGATCCGCGCAGTCGTCAAAGGCTACGGCCATTATCTGCCTGAACGGGTGGTGGAAAACGCCGAATTTGCCGAAACGCTGGACACCTCGGACGAGTGGATCCGCTCGCGCACGGGAATCGAGCGCCGCCATTTTGCTGCCGAGGGGCAGAAAACCTCGGATCTGGCGATTGAGGCGGCGAAAATGGCGCTGGCAAAGGCCGGAATGCAGGGCAATGACCTGGATGCCATCGTGCTGGCCACCGCCACACCGGACCAGACCTTCCCTTCCACCGCCACGCGCGTGCAGCATGCCATCGGCCTGACGCACGGCTTTGCCTTCGACATCCAGGCCGTTTGCGCCGGCTTTATTTTCGCGCTTTCCAATGCCAATGCGATGATTACCTCGGGGCAGGCGAAAACCGTGATGGTGATCGGGGCCGAGACGTTCTCGCGTATTCTGGACTGGGAAGACCGCACCACCTGCGTGCTGTTTGGCGACGGGGCCGGCGCTGTGATTCTGCAGGCCGAGCCCGGCGAAGGCACCGGTTCTGATCGCGGGATTCTGGCCACGGACCTGAATTCCGACGGCCGTTTCAACGATCTTTTGTATGTGGACGGGGGGGTTTCCTCTACCGGGACGGCGGGGGTTGTGAAGATGCAGGGGCAAGAGGTGTTCAAACATGCCGTTGCCAAGCTGGCCGCCTGCGGGGAAACCGCGCTGGACAAGGCCGGACTGCATGCGGACGACATCGACTGGATCGTGCCGCATCAGGCCAATCTGCGCATCATCAAACGCACGGCGCAGAAGGTCGGCGTATCGATGGATCGCGTTGTGGTCACCGTGCAGGATCACGGCAACACCTCGGCCGCGTCCATCCCCATGGCCCTGTCGGTTGCCGCCGAACGCGGGCAGATCAAGCAGGGTGACCTGTTGTTGCTGGAGGCCATCGGCGGCGGCCTGACATGGGGTGCGGCGGTCCTGCGCTGGTAAGGCGGAAATCCCCCCGATCCGGTCCGCCCCTAAGTCATTGTTATTGACTCTGTTTTACTAAATCCAATATCCTGTGGGAAATGTATGGAAAGGATATTGGTATGAGCGAGTCGACATTGACACGAATGGATTTGAGCGAAGCCGTTTTCCGCGAGGTGGGCCTGTCGCGCAACGAATCCGCCGATCTGGTGGAATCCGTCCTGAACCATATCTCCGACGCGCTGGTTTCCGGCGAAAGCGTAAAGATTTCCTCTTTCGGGACGTTTTCTATCCGGGACAAGAACGAACGCATCGGCCGCAACCCCAAAACCGGCGAAGAGGTCCCCATCGCCCCGCGCCGTGTCCTGACCTTCCGCCCCTCGCACCTGATGAAGGAACGCGTGGACGCGGGTAACAAATCCCGAGGGTAGCCCATGGAAAAATCCCCCTCTGCCTTTCGCACCATAAGCGAGGTTAGCAATATTCTGGGGGTGCCGTCGCATGTTCTGCGGTTCTGGGAAAGCAAGTTCAGCCAGATAAAGCCGGTCAAACGCGGCGGCGGGCGGCGCTATTACCGCCCCGGGGATATTGCCCTGATCGGCGGCATCAAACATCTGTTGTATGAAGACGGGCTAACCATCAAGGGCGCGCAGAAGGTGCTGCGCGAACGCGGTGTCAAGGCGGTAACCGCCATCGGACAGGCCGCGCTGGACGGGGCGGAAACGCCGACCGTCACCACGCCGCCGCCCCCCGAACCGCAGGCAAAACCGGACAGATCCGCGCAGCTCGCCCCGCTTTACGCCCGCCTTCTGGCCTTGCATTCCAGAATGTCGGCAGAAATTTAGAGGTAAGACAGATGCTGGGCCGTTTCGCGCTTGCCACCGGAAATATCTGCGTTATAACACCCTCGTTCGGGCTATGGCGCAGTCTGGTAGCGCGTCCGTCTGGGGGACGGAAGGTCGTGGGTTCGAATCCCGCTAGCCCGACCATTTTTCAAAACGCTGGCGGCAACGCCGGCGTTTTTGTCTGCAAGGGGACGGGGACAGGATGAACAGCACCACACAGGGCGTTCTGCCCAGCCAGACCATTCGTGACATGCTTGCCGACGGGCGCATCACTGCAACACAGCCGGTGCCGGACGGACAGATACAGCCTGCCTCGCTGGACCTGCGGCTGGGGAATGTGGCGTGGCGGGTGCGGGCCTCTTTCCTGCCGGGGGCCGGTTCCACGGTGGCGGACCGCCTGCAGGATTTTGCCATGCACAGCATTGATTTGACCAACGGCGCGGTGCTGGAAAAAGGCTGCGTCTATGTGGTCCCGTTGATGGAGGGGCTGGCCCTGCCCGAAACGATCAACGCGGTCGCCAACGCCAAAAGCTCCACCGGACGGCTAGACCTGTTCACGCGGCTGATTACCGACAGCGGCACCGAATTCGACCGGATAGAGGCCGGCTATGAAGGCCCGCTTTACGCCGAAATCTCGCCCCGATCCTTTTCCGTGCTGGCCCGCCCGGGCATGCGCCTGAACCAGATCCGTTTCCGTCAGGGGCAGGTTGTGCTGTCTGATGACGAGCTGCGCGCGATGGATGCGGAACAGGCGCTGGTGGACGTAGAGGCCCACATAGACAACGGGCTGGGCTTTTCCGTCGATCTGACCCCGCGCAAGGACGGCATCGTCGGCTATCGCGCCAAACCGCACACGGGGCTGATCGATCTGGACCGCATTGCCTTTTACGACCCCTCCGAGTTCTGGGAGCCGGTGCGCACGCAGAACGGCTCGATGATCCTTGATCCCGGGGCGTTTTACATTCTGGTCAGCCGCGAGGCCGTGCATGTCCCCCCCGATTGCGCCGCCGAAATGGCCCCCTATCTGGCGATGGTCGGGGAATTCCGCGTGCATTACGCCGGTTTCTTCGACCCCGGTTTCGGCCATGCCGCGGCCGGCGGGCAAGGGTCGCGCGGGGTGCTGGAAGTCCGCTGCCACGAGGCCCCCTTTGCCCTGGAACACGGACAAATCGTCGGGCGGCTGGTCTATGAACGCATGACCGAGGTGCCCGATATCCTCTATGGCAAGGACATGGGATCAAACTATCAGGGGCAAGGCCTGAAACTGTCGAAACACTTCAGGTAGCAGGGCTATTCCATGCTTAGGGCGTTTTTCAGCTTTTTCAACTTGCGGCTTGCAGGCCCCAGTTTCTCGGCGTTTTCACACGCAATATGTGCAATATGTCTATGATTTTTTATTGCCACCCCCCCGAGATTCACCCAATACCACTGGCTATTCATTCTTTCCGATTTAATTTTTTTACGTAATTCCGCAGCCGTTACGTCATTATTTATACAGGCAGAAAAAATTTCACTAAAAAGCCCGAGTTCGATAATAAATTCCAGCGGCCTATGACCGACAAAAGGCAGCCTGAAGTGTTCCCAGTTTTCAGTGTCGGGCATCATTTCAATATGCTTTCGGTCCAGATGGTATGGGTCATAAAAGACCCATATTGTACAATCCCCGGAAATATATTCCCCAAGATCATAGCGGAAAGAGCCAATATTTCTGATTGCATTTTTCCAGCGATATTCAAATGGAACAGATTTCCGATCTATCGAATACTGCGGAGCTATGGCCAATACTTTGGTTGCACCGATGTATTTTGAAACCAGCAGCGCCCCATAGGCCCCCATACTGGCACCATAAATAAGGATCTCGGCATTAGGAAATTTTTCCCTCAATGCGTCCATAGCATCCCATATCTCGGCGTTTTGAAACCAATCCGAATGCCTGGAGAACAGATAAACCGCGGCTTGGCCTTTCTTGGAAAAATAATCTTCGCCAAACCCCTTTTCTTCAAAACCGTTTCCAACAACAGCATGCGGCATACACAACACCAGTTTCCCGTCGTCAATCGGGTATCCGTTGAATTTCAAGCGCAACAGATCACCGGTATAAAAATACTCTTCCAGAGTTTCACTCACCGTTTCCAACTTCAAAACTTCGGAAGCCAGCCTTTTTCCAAGCTTTGACAATCCCCGCACGGAGTAATGCAGATTATCACGCCTTTTTGGCAAATCATGACATTCGACAGTGTGATAATTCGACAGGGAATTTTTTCTTTGAGCCTCGTTAACCAAGAAAACATAAGGGCAAATATCCAAAGGAGGATTAACGACAGCCGCTATAAAAGGTGCCTCTTCAATCTTCAGGTCATTACGCAAGCTGGTTACGAAATGCTCCAGATTGGAACGATAATTTTTCGCGTTTACTTCATCGATTGCATCGGCTTCCCCTTGAACCCATAAGACGCCTTTGATTTTTATCTTGTTTTCCTGACCTGCATTTCGAACTTCCTTGACAAGTTTTTTATACAGCCGCCCATTTTTTGCACGCCAATCTGTCGCAAGATACGTAGCGGGCTTGGAGAGCTTAATAATTCCAAATGGCCCGTGACCGGAATTAACCAGTTCATGTATAAACGAAAACTCGGGCCCAAGTCGGGTATCCGCAATATTCAGAGGATCAAACACCGCCCACTTGCCGGCATCCCATATGGATACATTGGGAACAGGAGACAGCCACTTTTGGGATACATTCGAAAAGCCATTAACAAGACCGGACATATTGCTTTGCCCGATAAATATATAAACATCTAGTGGCATCGAAACCCTTATAGAACTCAAGGTGTTAATCTTGCTTACACGACAGTCCCACAAATATATAAGTCCCGCGACCGATGTAAATGTTCTAATTTTATTCAGGGCCTGAAGCTGTCGAAACATTTCAGGTAGCTATTCGAACATGTCGTCCTGACCACGGGTTTCGCCGTCTTCGTCCTCCGGCTTGACGCCCGGCGGGGGGCGGTTGTCCAGAATGCCGGCGGCGCGCAGTTCCTTGATGCCGGGCAGATCGCGGCTGCTTTCCAGCCCGAAGTGATCCAGAAATTCCTGTGTGACGATAAAGGTTACGGGGCGCCCCGGGGTCATGCGACGGCGGCCCAGCTTGATCCACCCCAGTTCCAGCAGCATATCGAGCGTGCCACGCGATACAGAGACACCGCGGATTTCCTCTATCTCGGCGCGGGTTGTGGGCTGGTGGTAGGCGATGATCGCCAGTGTTTCGATGGCCGCTTGCGACAGTTTGCGCGTTTCCACCGTTTCCTTTTGCATCAAAAAGCCCAGATCGGGCGCCGTGCGAAAGGCCCAGCCGTCCCCCGCCTTGACCAGATGCACCCCCCTGCCCTCGTAGCGTTTGCGCAGGCGGGCCAGGGCCTCGGGGACCTCGCAGCCGTGGGGCATCCGTTCGGCCAGTTGCTTGCTGGTCATCGGCGTGGCGGTGGCAAAGAGGATCGCCTCTATCATGCGTTCCTGTTCGCCCATCGGCGGGGCTTCGAACAGGGATTCGATTTCGTTTTCCGGTGTGTCGTCCATCTTAACGGGCCAGTTTCTTGCGCAACATGATGGGCGCGAACATTTCCGTCTGGCGGATTTCCACGCGCCCCTCCTTGGCCAGTTCCAGACTGGCGGCAAAGGTGGCCGCCAGTCTGGAA